>NZ_JAVJUO010000141.1:0-44464 GCF_040220555.1 Coleofasciculus sp. C1-SOL-03 | reverse complement strand
TTTAGGTGTGTTCATTGTGGCTACCTTGCCCATGCTGACCACAATGCGGCACACAACTTGGAGCTTTTAGGCTCGGCGGGAGTTTATGGTCTCCGTTCCTACTTAAGTTCAAAACGTCAAAGTTTTGGATAACCATCGTCTCCTAACTCATCCAAGTAAATCCGTTGAACCCTGGTAAACAGTTCCCGAAATTGTAATGGTTGTTCTCGTTCAATCCGGCGAGTCGGATAAATGACGACAACCCGCCAAGGACAAGAGGGTTTATCTTGTCTCAAGTAGAGAAAGAGTTCAGCAAATATACGATAGTATAAATCCTCATCGGGTTGAAACTGAACTTCGACGACATATAAGGGATTTTCGGGGTTTTCATTCTTGGGGAAAAATAAACCATCAAGTCGAAATGCCAGTTGTTTGATTTCACGGGACGTGAATTGATAGGTTGTTGCTTGTTCTGTTGACTGATTAATCAGTTCAAAGAAGATACTGGGAAATTCTTTAAATAGGCTATAGAACAGGGTATCAGTTTTCACTTTCTCCTTTGGCTTTCCATCGCACCGTTGACAACGGCTACTATGCCACCCTAGGCGTGCAAAATTCCTATCAGGATTATCTTGACTAATTTAAACAAATATGTATAGACCGAGAAAAAACAGCGCGATCGCACTTCTTTTCAGGTAGCGAGTCCACTTCTCGCCTTTAATTGTGTCTACCTACTGATCAGGGATTGAAACGTTCAAATTGTACTGATTACAAGTCGCGATTAACTCATCGATATAACGCGATCGCACCGAGTCAGGGACGATGATTTGACAGTCTTTGCCATATTGCTTCACCTCCCGCAGAAACCAAAACGTACTCGATACGCTTCTCACCACCCGCCGCACTCGTGGCTGATCCGGTAACCAGTCATTTTCCTGATCCTCGCGTCTGGCTTGATAGGCAAAAGCTAACCCTCTAAATAGATGCATTTCCACCTCAATCTGATCCAAATTGCGTCGCCATTGTCCCTTAATCGGCGTTATCGCGGCATCTTGAATCCGATCCAATCGCAAACTCCAGTTATGCTGTAACTCCGGAATATCCAGGTTTCCTTCGGTTTCTTCACACCAGCAATCGAGGTACTGACGTTTTTCGTGGAGATTAATTTTGCCATGGCGAATCGTAAACTGCCATAAACGCCCTGGGGCATCTTGATAGGATAACTCAAAGGGATGCTGGCGGCGCAGATAACTGTCAATCTCTATCCGCCACGGTGGGGGTAAATTATCGACAAACCCTTCAATTTTGCGGCGTAGGGGAATCGAGAGTTCGCTGCGTTCGAGTAATAATTCTGCCACAATCCGCGCTTGTTCCATCTCGCCGATGTCGGTTAACGCGCCAATTACCCGATCTAACGCCTGGATGCGACTCTCTGCCCAATCCTGATTCGGTAATACCAATAACTGACGACGGGCGATCGCTTCTACGAGTTTGGAGATATTGGCACGCTCTCCCCATAAGATACCTAATTCTAGCGCGATCGCTTCCAGTTCGGCTTTGTCTCGTGCGGATAGGGAGAGGGTGATCGACTGACCTTTACGACTCATCGAATTTATACGGACACTTTATCCGGATAGTGCGGCTCATTTTCTATTTTGAGTGTCATCATGGGAAATAACAAGACGTTACGGACACTGTTTTAAGGATATGTCCGAGTATCAAATTACGCTCAAACCCATCTATTCTTGTCCGGCTGAAAAAGTACCCGAAGGGATTAGCTTACCCAAAGGCTGGTCATCCCTTTCGGGACATCAAGTGGAAACTTTAGCGGCAATACGGAACCCAGAGATTGATGTTATTTTTAACACCGCCATGACTGGAGATGGGAAAAGTTTAGCCGCTTATTTAGATGTCCTGCAAGGGAGAAGTTATGCCATTGGACTCTATCCTACCAATGAACTTGCCCGTGATCAAGAACTCCAGATTCGCGGCTATATTGACAGCTTCCAGCCTGGGAATGACCCCCGTGTTGTGCGATTATCTGGGGCAGACTTAGAACAATATGCCGAAAATAAAGGACTAATAAAAAGCGCCGCGATCGCCTCTCGTAGCGGTCAGGCGGAAGTGTTACTCACCAATCCCGATATTTTCCATTATTTACATCGCGGGGCGTATTTGGTGAAGGGGGATAGTCCGGATCGGTTATGGGGGCGGATTGATAAGGATTTTGACCTGTTTATATTTGATGAATTTCACGTCTTTAATCCGCCCCAAGTTGCCAGTATCATTAATACCCTGTTGCTAATTCGCTGTACCAATCGCCGCAAAAAATTCCTATTTCTATCCGCGACACCAGAACCGCCGTTAATTGAGCGATTGAAAAAAGCCGGATTCCGGGTCGAACTAATTAACAATACCTATCAGTTTCCCGATGCCGTAGACCAATGTCAACAATTAGAACAGCAGCATTGGCGGCAAGTTTCTCGGTCAATTACGCTCAACTTTATCCCCCTCGCCCCCTCATTTAACGCCTCGGAAGCCTGGATAGTTAACCATTTCGCGTTAATTTTAGCTCAGTTTCAGCAGCATCCAGGGAGTAAAGGGGCGATAATTCTCAATTCTATTGCGGCTGTGAAGCGACTGGTACCCTTTTTGCGGGAACAGTTGCAGCCCTTGGGGTTAACGGTGGGGGAAAATACCGGGTTATCGGGGATAGGAGAAAAAGCGCGATCGCTGGCGGCGGATTTAGTCGTTGGTACGAGTACGATTGATGTCGGCGTGGATTTTAAGATTAATTTCTTAATCTTTGAGTCCGCTGATGCGGGGAACTTTATTCAACGATTGGGGCGGTTAGGACGCCATCAGGGGTATGACAGAAATGGTAAATTTGTCAAGTTTAAAACCTTTACCGCTTATGCCTTAGTCCCCAACTTTTTAGTCGAACGCTTGTTTACTGGGGAAGTACCACCATTATGCCCCACTGGAGACTATGATCGCTCGTTTTTGCATCAAACCATTGTCGAAAATTATCGCCAGATTAACGACTTTCGCGGCTATTATTCCCGCTGGGGGGCAGTTCAGTCCTGTTTCTTAGCGTATCAGTTACGCGATCGCACGATTCAGTCTCAGTATGCCCAGAGTCGGGAAAAGTTTTGTCAACTCAGCGAAGCCGTATTTAATACCCAATTGAAGCGAGTGGCGGGGCGGATTCGGGGATGGGCGCAAGACTGGCAAAAAATATCTGGAAAGAAAGGCAATCCCATCGCTGAAGATGCGGCAAGTTTTCGCGGCGTGAGTTCCTTGCAATGTGGACTCTATGATTTAACTGAGGACAATCCCGTTGACCGATTTAAAACCTACAACCTACCGGGAATTCTGAGTAACCTAGAGATTGAATGCTGGACAAAAGCCGGATTTACACGGACACTTCAGCAGACAGCCAAAGATACTGGACAACCGATTGCCAAAGGGCGGTTTGAATACTGTCTGGGGTTTATGAAACTGCACACCTATCGGGAGGAACGATTAAACTGGCGGTTTACCTATCCAGGAGACTTACAACCGATTGCAGAGGCGTTCAAGGTGCAGGTACTCACCGGGATTCAAGTTTGGCAACCCGATAACCCTTGGGTGGGTGCAATTAACCAACGGTTACAAAAGCAGGGATTAGTCAGTTATGTACTGGGTTGTTCCGTCGTAGAAGTGAGGCGGCGATTACGCTTACCGATGCACTTTCAGATCTATCCCATCAGCGACCAGTACAGTATACACGAAGCAACAGCCCCTTATGCGATCGCGTTAGGTCAATCAGCATTATTACTGGATACCTTAGCCTATCGGTTGCGGGGGGAGGGAGGAGAAATATGGATTGCGTAAGCTAGATTCGTTCGTAGTTGCGCTTTAGCGCCATCAACGCCGAAACGCTGACGACAAACTTTGTGTGTGATTAATTCAACTTCATTTACTCTCAAAATGCAGCAAAATCAACCCACAATACAACAACTCAAGGAACTATCGTCCCAACTTCCAGAAAAACTTCCTTACTTAAAAATGCTCATTCTATTTGGTTCGAGGGCGACAGGAGAAACCCATGATGATAGTGATTGGGATTTTGCCACCCTCTATGATCCAAATCTCCGCAAATCTCATATTGCTAACAATGCCTTTAAGGGGTTTGAAGTTCCCTTAATTCTGGATCAAATTTTTGGCATTAACAGCGATATCATTGATGTCGTTGAACTGAATACCTGTCCGTGGCTGCTGGCTCATTTTATCGCCCGTGATGGCATCCTCATTTATGAAAAAGACGCAGGAGGATTTGAGTATTTTCGTTTGACATCCTTGAGAAGTGAATCAGAATTAAAACAGTTTCGCCAAGACCAACGTCAGCTTATTGATATGGAATTACAAAAGTGGGGTGTATGACTAACCTAGATACTGAAGTTATTTTAGTGAGACTTCGGTTAATCGCTAAATATCGAAATGCTTTAGAAGAGTTTCGGTCGATCAGCCTCAATGAATACTTAGCGGATTTTCGACAACAACTTATCGTGGAAAGGCTTTTACAGTTAATGGTTGAAGCTGCGACGGATATTAATAAATATATTTTGGTACGGCGCTATCAAATTAGCACAGTAAAATACACGGAGGCATTTATCGAAGCTGGACGTCAAGGTATTATCACCGCCGAATTAGCCAGCGAACTGGCACAAGCAGCGGGAATGAAAAATATTTTAGTACATCAGTATAAAGATATAGATAGCACTATAGTTTTTGCTACCCTTCCAAAGGCTTTAATTCAATATTAATTGTATATCAAACAAATTACAGATTATATCAAATCATTAGAGTCGGAGGTCAACAATGAATGAGCAAACAACTCTCGCAAGAATTACAGTCAATCCCCAAATTTTTGGCGGTAAGCCAATTATTCGGGGTCGTCGTTTAGCCGTTGAACACATTCTCGGAATGCTGACAGCAGGTGATACCGTCGAGACATTGTTAGCCAGTTATTCATGGTTAGAACCGGAAGATGTACACGCTTGTTTACTCTATGCGCGTCGGTTCATTGCTGATAATAACGTTTGACTTTTATCTATGGAGTGATCAAAGCTAACCAAGGTGCGTTACGCTTCGCTAACACACCCTACAAACTACAAACAGCAAATAGACAAGAACCGTAGGGGCGCACCGACGTGCGCCCTGTTAGAAAAGGACAGAAGGATTAAAATAAACAGAGGTAAACCATGACGAAAAAATCTCAGCAATTTAACCAGTTATCTCTATTCGATATAACCCCAGAACCCGATGATAATTGGCTAGACGATGACGACTTAGGCTTTAATACAGAACCCTCAAATCGCACCATTGAAACTCCCCAATCCTTACTCACCCTAAACTTACTGCGAGACGCGATTCAAGCACAGAATCCCAATGACCCCGTGATGCGGGATTTTGGTGAGTATGTTTTACCCAATCTCTTACAATTCGCCATTGGCGTCACCGCCAAAGGGGGCAAATTCTTTGATTACTTAGATCAACAGCGAGAAGCCGAAGGGAAAGAAAAAGTACGCCGAGACAATGCATCCGATCAATCTCTCAATACCCATTTACTCAATGGCTTATTTCCCGCCAATTTAATTGAAAAGCGACTCGAAACCTTAAACACAACCGTTAAACGAGTTGTGGGAGAACTTGAACGCCGCTTAGTCATCGCCGCCTTTATTCTCCATGACTTTGAAAAGTTCCCCGATGTCCCCAAAGATTGCCGGAAATTGTCCCTAGACGAACATCAGCAGATTATTGATCAGAAAGTTCGCCAACTGGGATTAGATTCCTTAATTAATCCAGACAGTCCCGACACCTATTCTGAGTATATTGATGATTTATTATGCATGGCGTATAATGCCCAACGACGCTGGGATACCAACTGGAATTTCTCTGAATATGGACTCAATCCAGTCTTGCGCGATCGCACGCTGCGCTGTTTGTCTGAGTTAACCTGTCTGGCTGACTCGTTGGCGTCGATTGTTAAGCATCCGCAAGACGCGACAAATCCTAGACTTCAAGAACTTATTCACAGTCTTAGTGATGGACAACTGATATTTACTTATCACAGTATTGCCGAGAATCGTGGCGTATTAACCAATGTGGTGAATAATGCCTTAATTCAGATTCATCAGACACATCCAGATATTGAACCCTTACTCTATTTACCTACCGGGGTTATTTATTTGGCACATCGCCACGCGCCTGGGATTTCACTAGCGGGTTTACCGGATAAGGTTGTCGCTAGGATTAAATCGCTGTGTCGGGAACAATTGCGCCTGAGACAAACGGGATTTGGGCGTGATGGGAAGGGACTGAAATATGCGGACTATTATCAGTTATTTTTTGATGAGTCTGGGTTAATGGAGGTAGCTTTAGATGCGACGTTGCGGATTTTAAATCCGAATAAACCCTCAGTCGCCAAGAGTCGCAGTGATCACCTGGTTAAGTTTCAGCAACAGGGAATCTTATCCGCCGATTATGATTTTAAATTTGGCGATGATATCCGCATTGATCAATTAGCCGAATTTGGTGATTTAGTCAGTCGTAAGATTTGGGGGGAACGGGTGAGTCAAATTGAAGCGGCGCGGAAGCAGGATAAGCAGTTACCTGAACTTCCCCCTCTGGATTTAGTCCATAAACTGGCGGAATATTGGCATCTGGGTGAGTATTTGCCGCCAATTCGGGAGATTCAGCAGATTAATCAACGATTGAAGCAGAATAAATTAAAAGGAAATACAGGCGGTGTTCCGTATGAATGGTATTTTTTGGCGGCGAAATATCTGCAACAGCATCCAGGGTTGGAAACCATTCGCGAAACGGGGGAGGAGTTAATTGCCTATGTGACGCAGTTAATTCAACCTCTGGTATCTGAATATCCATTACCCGATGGCTGGGATGATTTAAGGCTTTGGCTGGAACGGGTGGTGATGTTACCCAGTCATCAAGATGACAAGGCGACTGTTGATGTCTTTTTAGCGGAATTGGCGACGTATCAAGCGGCGAAGAAATCCGGGCGAGGGCGTCAGTTAATCTGTTCGATTTCCCATTCTCCCTATACGGTAACGGAACAGATGGAATCGGCAGTTTTGTTTACGCCGCAGGTATATACGAATAAGCAAATGCTGGGCGGTTCTAATGCTAAACGGAATATCTCTAGTATTGCTGGAATTGAGATGATGTTGCGGCAAATCTTGATGAACCAAACCCAGGCGGTAGGTAAACGGTTTGAGGATGGGAAATATCGCTATCTGTATTTTTATCCCACCTATTATTTTACGCCAGAGACGAATAAATTCCTGCAAAAAGCCTATAGTGGGATTGCCCAAACCCGATTTAATACCCAGATTCGCAATCATTTTATTAGTCAGGAGTTGAGGGCTGATTTCAGTCGTCGCCGTTATCAGAGTGTGGATATGTTTCTGATTCAAAACACCCTTGAACCGGGACGCGATCGCACGTTTAAATTGGCATATCCCGATGATCAACCGATGACATTTTACTTCATGGCAATCCCACCGGGGCGCGAGAGTACGGATACGGAGTCGTGGGTAATGCCCAGTTGGTTAGCGTTAGCGTTTCCGATGATTCTAGATGTAAAAACGGTGGTGTCTGAGTCTCCCATTCCGCCGTTTACTGATGGCGCGGCGTTTGAAGAGACAGTTTTTCTGGATAGTACACCCCCAGCATTTCGGGCTTTAGTGAGACGCGATCGCTTCCGCTTAGATTATATCCTAGAAGGCTGGACAGAAAATGGAATTCAGCATTCTGCACCATTGAATGTGCTGACGGCGGCGTATGCGATTCATCTGGATGTTAATGCTAAAGCTGGTAAGTCTGGGTATGACCCAAATTGGGGCAAATTAACCGAACTGGCGAATGAGTTTGAAACCAGTCCGTTGTCTGTGTTTAGTTATCTCAACCGCTGGGTGCGTCGCCATAGTCAGGATACCGCCCCGTTAAATAAAATTCGCCTCTATGCCTATCAGTTTTACCCTTGTTTTGACCCATATACTTATTATGATTCTAATCAGGAGGACTTAATCGTGACCGAACAATCGAGTCTCAATCATCCTAAACGGTTGATGGAACTGTATCGCCAATTTTATCGGGCAAATAAGCGCTATAATCCTAAAGCCAATGCGGTGTTAAAACCGATTGATATTGCCGCTGATACGATTCTCAAAGCTGATACCACGGTATTTCAGGGGGAAGCGTTAGTAATGGCGGTAGCGGCGGAAGTGTTTAAACTGATGGATCGGGTTCACGGGTCAACGGCTGAGGGGCGTTGGGTGATGAGTCATCGGGAAAAAGAACGGGAGGCAATTATCGAATTTGCCCACTACTTTGTGGTGGAAGTTTTTGAGAACTCATTTCGGTGCGATCGCGCCCGGTTAGCTGGGCGACAACTGAATTTAATTCGGGATACTTGTGAGTTCTTGTATCGTCTGGAAGATGACAAGGAAAATCGTCAGCGCCAGGAGGAATTAACTGAGGATGGAGTGAGTAAAACCTTAGATTAATTCATGAAAAAACTATATTTTAACGCCGAGTTAAACGCAGAAAAATGCAGAGGAATATAGCCGTAAGCACGTTAGATACCCCCAAATGTACAAATGTAGGGGCGCAAGGCTTGCGCCCTCCCTCACCCCTGTCCTTCATCAGAAACACTTTAACCGGGCAGGATTAATGACCTTTGGTTCAATGATTCATCACTACTTAGGAGAAAACTAATGCCATTTCTGAAAACTATCGACACGAATCTATTTCATTCAGAACTTCCCTACAAGCCGATGGGAAAATACGCTCATTTTCTGACTATTCGGATTACTGAATCCTACCCTCTGTTTCAAACTGATGGCGAACTGAATAAGGCACGAGTTCGGGCAGGGATTCAAGATAAGAATACGATTAGTCGCCTCTCCATGTTCAAGCGGAAACAGTCTACCCCAGAACGCTTAGTCGGGCGAGAGTTACTACGAAACTATGGTTTAATTACGGCAGACGAATGTGAATATAATGTCAGTTTTGCTATGGATAATCCCGACTGTATTATCTATGGATTTGCCATTGGAGATTCGGGTTCAGAAAAGTCTAAAGTTGTTGTGGATACTGCCTTTTCCATTACCCCCTTTGATGAGTCCCACGAAACCTTTACCTTGAATGCACCCTTTGAAAATGGCACCATGACATCGAAAGGAGAAAAGGGGTCTAAACCCGGAGAAGTCACCAGTCGAATTAATCAACAGGATCATATTCGTCCTCAAGTCTTTTTCCCCAGTATTGTCACCCTCAAAGATCCCACAGAATCCAGCTTTCTGTACGTCTTCAATACTATCCTCCGTACCCGTCATTATGGCGCACAAACCACCCGCACGGGACGAGTCCGCAATGAATTACTTGGGGTAATTTTTGCTGATGGAGAGATTACCAGTAATTTACGCTGGACTCAAGCCATTTATGACCAAATGAAGGCAAAGAATACGTTACCCACTCTTGACCCGTTAGATGAAGAGGATGTCATAGATGCTGCAACAACCGCGATTGAACAGTTAATGACTCAAGAATTTATTGTCCACACCGATTATATTGGCAGTGATTTTCAACCGTTGCTAAATGAGGTGAAAACCTTGGTCGGAAGTGAAGCCGGAATGAAAGCAATATTACAGCAAGCCGATGCGGAAGCCAAAGAGTATGCCCAAAAACACATTAGTTCTAAGAAAAAGGCGAAAGCTAAATCAACAAAATGACGTAGAGAGGCAAAGCTGGCATTGGCATCAACGTCAGTTCAACATGGTTCACGTTTAGATCCCCCTAAATCCCCCTTAAAAAGGGGGACTTTGAGAAATCTTTTGCTCCTCTCTTTTAAGGGAAACAGTGAGAAATATCTTGTTCCCCCCTTTTTAGAGAAAATGTTAACGTTGAGGAATCTCTTGTCCCCCTTTTTAGAGGAAATGTTAACGTTGAGGAATCTCTTGTCCCCCCCTTTTTAAGGGGGGCTAGGGGGGATCTCTTATTGAGTAAATTTCCCAATCCCCAATCCCCAACCCAGTAAACCCGATGACAATCCTTTATCGCTATCAAATTGAATTACACGATAGTCTTTATTTCGCCACTCGTGAAATAGGCAGACTCTATGAAACCGAACCCATACTCCACAATTATGCCCTCTCTTATGCTTTTGGATTAGTCGATAGTGAACGATATGCCACCACCGTTTCCCCAGAGGCATCTTATCGCTATTTTTGTGCCGAACAGGTTCCCCAGTATCAGGCACAGTTAACCCCGTTGAATCAACAAGGCATTTATGTCACACCCGCCCGTTCAATTGAACATACCTCAGTTCTCAATACCTGGAAATATGCCGATAATCGCTATCATGTGGAAATGAAGAAAACCCAGAAAAATATTCCCAGTTTTGGCAGGGCAAAAGAGATTGCCCCAGAAAGTCGATTTGAAGGCTTTGTGATTAGCCAAACTCCTTTAACCTTACCCAGTTGGATTCGCTTAGGCAAATGGGCAAGTAAGGCACGGGTGAAGATTATGGAAACCCAGAAAAGTCAGGTATCGACAGGAACGGAATCGTTTACATTTCCCTATCCGCTTAACCCACTAGATGTTATGTTTTGCCATCGGGTTATTAGTTATGACGTGATCAATATGCCTCCGGTTAGCTTGATTAAAATGGTTACCTTGCAGGGACAATACTACCGATTTAACCGTCTAAAAATTCCTGCACTGATGCAGTATCGTTTTAGTAAATAACCTAGATAAGGATACGGCAGTGCCGTACCCATGCAAATCAATATCCTAATAATTACAGATAAAACGAATGAACAATACAGATTACATTCCCATCGCCTCTCTCAACCAATATTCCTACTGTCCCCACCGTTGCTGGCGGATGTTTTGTGCGGGAGAATTTAGCGAGAATTACTATACCATTGATGGCACCAGTTTACACGATCGCGTTCACACTATCGGTGAGTCTCAACGGGAGGAAGTTTGGCAGGTGCGGGCGATTTGGCTGAAGTCGGAACAGTATCACCTAATTGGTAAATCGGATTTAATTGAGTCAGAATCTGGTGAACTCTATCCCGTGGAATATAAGCGGGGGCGGAAAGGGGAATGGGATAATGATGAATTGCAGGTGTGCGCCCAGGCGTTGTGTTTAGAAGAAATGACGGGACAATCGATTCATCGTGGCTATATTTATTATGCCCATTCCCATCAGCGACAATGGGTTGAGATTTCTGATGCATTGCGACAGGAAACTCTGGATACGATTAAATCGGTGACAAGGTTACTAGAAACTGGGGAAATGCCTAAACCGATTTACACTAAGCGCTGTAAAGGATGCAGTTTTTATGCCCAATGTTTACCTCAAGCTGCTAAAAAAGTGGGGCGATATCGGGAAGAGGAATAATGCTTGTAGTTGCGCTTTAGCGCCGCCAACTAAGAGGACTAAAGTCCTCACTACTAACAAAAAGGACAAATAATATGGGAACCGTTTACATCACCCAAGACGACTCAGCTTGTAGTCGGCGCTTTAGCGCCGCCAACTAAGAGGACTAAAGTCTTCACTACTAACAAAAAGGACAAATAATATGGGAACCGTTTACATCACCCAAGATGACTCAGCTTGTAGTCGGCGCTTTAGCGCCGCCAACTAAGAGGACTAAAGTCTTCACTACTAACAAAAAGGACAAATAATATGGGAACCGTTTACATCACCCAAGACGACTCATTTATCGGCAAAACCGATGAACGCCTTAGCGTCAAAGCCAACAAACAGAAACTCTTAGATGTCCCCCTGATTAAAGTAGATGGGATAGTCGTATGCGGACGGGCGACGGTATCGCCAGCCGTGGTTACTGAACTCTTAGACCGAAAAATTCCCCTCAGTTTTATCACTGGAACCGGGAAATATTTGGGACGATTGGAACCGGAACTGACCAAAAATATCTTTGTTCGCCAAGCCCAATGGCAAGCGGCTGGAGAATCAGCAGCAGCGCTGCATCTTGTCCAGGGATTTATTCGGGGAAAGCTGAAAAATTATCGCACTCTACTCAGTCGCAATCAGCGCGAATATCCAGAACTGACGTTAAAATCAGCCATCACTCAAATTAGTAAGGCGATTACTTCCCTAGACAAAACCAAGACAATTAATTCCTTGCGCGGATTAGAAGGGGCGGGAAGTGCGGCATATTTTAAGGTGTTTAATCAGCTTATTCGCGCCGAAGGGTTTAAGTTTCGAGTCAGACATCGCCCCGCTACCGATCCCGTGAACTCGTTATTAAATTTTGGCTATACTCTGCTGCGCCATGATCTGCAAAGTGCTGTGAATATTGTCGGATTTGACCCCTATTTAGGCTACCTTCATTGCCAACATTATGGTCGTCCCAGTTTAGCATTGGATGTGATGGAAGAGTTTCGCCCTTTAATCGTAGATGGGACAATTCTCAAGGCGATTAATTCCCGGATACTCAAACCGGATGATTTTGTCAGCGAACCCCTGAGTGAGGTGGTTTACTTATCTCCAGACGGGCGGCGGGAGTTTCTGAAGTTATACGAACAAAAGAAACAGTCTACGTTTAAGCATCCAGTGTTAGGGCGCAAATGTACGTATCAGGAGGCGTTTGAAATCCAGGCGCGACTGTTGGCGAAGTATTTAATGGGTGAAATTGACAAGTATCCACCGTTAGTGTTGTATTGATGATGTATGTTGTTGTGACCTACGATATCCCGGAAGACAAGCGCCGGACGAAAATACACAGTATTCTTAAGTCTTATGGGCAGTGGATGCAGTATAGTGTGTTTGAGTGCAGTTTGAGTGATACCCAGTATGCCAAAATGCGATCGCGTCTTTCTAAGGTGATTAAGCCAGACCAGGATAGCATTCGCTTCTATTTCCTCTGTGGCTGTTGTCAAGGGAAGGTTGAACGCATCGGCGGCGAACCCATAAGGGATAATTCGATTTTCTTTGCTTAAATCCGAGAAGGGGTAGGTGTTTTCTCAGGCTGTGGTGATTAATAGGCTGTATCCCTGATGGGGTCTGGGTTTGAGGACACCACCCCGAAGCTGAGGGTCTCGGAAATATTGAAACGCTTACTGGGAGAGGGTTTTAGATGTTTTTTTGAGAGACCTCTTGCTAGCTCGAAGTCTGAAATGGTATATTAGATGGAGTCTCTCGGAATCGAACCTTGAAAACTATATACAGTAAGCGTTTCAGAGGTCGGCAGTCGAAATCCTCTATAATCCCTATCAGGGATTGGAACAATTCTTCGCCCTCAAAGGATTAGCCGCACTCCTGTCGAAATCCTCTATAATCCCTATCAGGGATTGGAACTGCGGTGCCAACCCTCGGCGCCGGCTCAAAACTGGGTCGAAATCCTCTATAATCCCTATCAGGGATTGGAACGAACTAAACTCCGCTAGACCATAGGGCAACATCGGTCGAAATCCTCTATAATCCCTATCAGGGATTGGAACTATCTGCTCTAGCGAGTTACAATCTCAGCTTTTCGTCGAAATCCTCTATAATCCCTATCAGGGATTGGAACGGGGCAGTTGCTGGAGTACCTGGCATAATGCCAAGTCGAAATCCTCTATAATCCCTATCAGGGATTGGAACTTTAGATTTAAGGATAGATGTGCCTCCTGATGAGTCGAAATCCTCTATAATCCCTATCAGGGATTGGAACTCGATAAATTTCGCCCGTTCCATTTCTTAGTGTGGTCGAAATCCTCTATAATCCCTATCAGGGATTGGAACATCTCCTGTGGGATAATCCCGTTACCAAGCATTTGTCGAAATCCTCTATAATCCCTATCAGGGATTGGAACCTAGTTTTTCAAATGCGATCGCACTTCACCACCGGGTCGAAATCCTCTATAATCCCTATCAGGGATTGGAACGAATTTTTGCGAGAGAGGGCGATCGCTTCTCATGTCGAAATCCTCTATAATCCCTATCAGGGATTGGAACCAAAGTCCGGAACCTGATTCTGCAACGCTAGGACGTCGAAATCCTCTATAATCCCTATCAGGGATTGGAACAGGCTGGGAACCTTCCTTCGCCGAGCAAATAAAGTCGAAATCCTCTATAATCCCTATCAGGGATTGGAACTCGAGAAGACTGCACCCCGCCCAATAAATGTTGAATGTCGAAATCCTCTATAATCCCTATCAGGGATTGGAACTTGCTGTTATCAAGCTACTCACAAGTGTGAGTATGGTCGAAATCCTCTATAATCCCTATCAGGGATTGGAACGCAGCATACTCTGCGTTATTGGCTTTTTCTTCAAGTCGAAATCCTCTATAATCCCTATCAGGGATTGGAACGAAACGATCAAAGTAGATTCAGACGTTGGGGGCGCGTCGAAATCCTCTATAATCCCTATCAGGGATTGGAACTTGCTTGCATCTGTTGCTGTTTCTTCGGCTGTTGTGTCGAAATCCTCTATAATCCCTATCAGGGATTGGAACGGGCGATTCCAGTAAAGCCAGATCACCTCTTACGGGTCGAAATCCTCTATAATCCCTATCAGGGATTGGAACCCATCTCTAAGTCATACTCTCCCCCAAATATATAGTCGAAATCCTCTATAATCCCTATCAGGGATTGGAACTTTTGTGCGCCCTAGACGCCCTAAAGTTTAAATGTCGAAATCCTCTATAATCCCTATCAGGGATTGAAACTTGCCACTTGCGCTTTACTTGTTTAAGAAGATCTGGTCGAAATCCTCTATAATCCCTATCAGGGATTGAAACACGCTCATAAGCGTCAGCTGCAACTTCAAAATAAGAGTCGAAATCCTCTATAATCCCTATCAGGGATTGAAACTGAAGAGGGTGCTGGGCGCGATCGCCCTGACGCCGTCAAAATCCTCTATAATCCCTATCAGGGATTGAAACTTTCATTGCGGATTTGACCTGCGGTTTGAACACGGTCAAAATCCTCTATAATCCCTATCAGGGATTGAAACGGGCAATAGCGGAAATCGTCCCGGCAAATGCTTCGACAGTCAAAATCCTCTATAATCCCTATCAGGGATTGAAACGATAACAAACATGACCAAGGATAATCTGTTATCTCGAATTTCAATTGATCCGACTATTTGCTTCGGCAAACCTTGCATTCGAGGACACCGCATTTGGGTATCTCTAATACTCGATTTTCTCGCCAGTGGGATGACCATTGATGAAATTCTAGAGGACTATCCGGGTTTAGAGCAGAATGACATTCTCGCTTGTATTGCCTATGGTGCAGAACTATCAAGGGATTCCTATGCTGAGATTCCTCTGGAGATGAATCGATGAAGCTGAAGTTAGATGAGAATCTCGGTAGTCGCATTGCCACACTGTTACGTTCAGCAGGACATGATGTAGCGACAGTACCGGGACAAGGCTTATCTTCAACAGCAGATACACAATTAATTGAAGTATTAATTGCTGGGTTGGAACAAGCAGAAATCGCTGGGAAACTGTGGATTATTCGACGGGGAGTGATTCAGGAGTATCAACCTGTTGAGCCAGAAGAGACAGATGAATGAAAAAAAAAGGGTCAAAATCCTCTATAATCCCTATCAGAGATTGAAACCTTTTCGGACTTCGGATTCCTCTAATGCTCGAATGTCAAAATCCTCTATAATCCCTATCAGGGATGGAAACTATGCCCCATAGCCTAATTCTCAACCTGCTTCCCCAATCGCCAATTCCACCACAGTTTCTCAGTGGACGCCATTTACACGCCCTATTTCTCAACCTGGTAAGTTCTGTCGATAGAAACCTAGGCGATTATCTCCACGAAGCCAAATCCGATAAAGCCTTCACCCTGAGTCCCCTACAACTTCAGCATCGGGGTGATTCAGCATCAGCAAACCTCCACTGGCAACACCATAAACCAATTCCCACAGGAACTCCCTGTTGGTGGCGAATTTCCCTACTCGATGATACCTTATTCAGTCAATTAACCCACCTGTGGCTAAACCTGAATCCCGAACAACCCTGGCATTTAGGTCCAGCTAACTTGCAGATTACCAGTATTCTAGGCACACCCCAAAAAGGAATGCCTGGATGTTGGGCAAATGCTCTCAGTTATCAACAATTATACGACCAAGCATCGACGCGCGATCGCACTCTGAATTTCGCCTTCTCTACCCCCACCGCATTTCGTCAGAGTAAATATGATTGTGCCTTACCCACCAGGGAGTTAGTCTTTAACAGTTTAATTAAGCGCTGGAATCAATACAGTGGCATAGAATTCCCGAAACCATTAGTCGATCATGTTTTCCCCAGTTTCTTTGACATTCACACCGAATTAGTTGCCGATTCTCGCAGTAAATTTATTGGCTGTGTTGGCGCACTCAATTTTCGGATTATGGGGAAACCTGAAGCAGAGGCGATTCAGCAAATTAACGCTTTAGCCGATTTTGCCCTCTATTCTGGCGTCGGGCGGAAAACGACAATGGGAATGGGGATGGTGCGGCGGATGAAGTCGTAAAGACGTTGCACCGGAATATCTCTACACATTGGTTATTTTGTCGGGGCGGGTTTAGGGATTAAATTCAACGATTTACCGATAAATGAGCAACAAAACCCGCCCTTCCCACCGATAAATAAACTGGATTCTCCACCCGCCTAATTTTATTAATCCCCCCTTTGAAAAGAGGAAACCATTGTCGGGGCGGGTTCAGGATTAAATTCAACTATTTACCGATAAATGAACAACAAAACCCACCCTCCCGCACCGATAACTTACTTTTGATAACGCCATTGTTTCGCCCGAACCACGCCAACTAATTTAATCCCACTCTCAATTTGAGCAAATCGCTGTTGTTTGACTGATCGCGCTGAACTCTCCTGTACGGCGGTTAAGCTAAAACTCAGGAGTGCCAAAATTAATGCTGTGGCAGTTAAGTTACAAGTAAATTTTATGTTAAACATTGCCCTGAAATAACCTTACTCAAGCACTGACAAGACTCTAGTACAAGAAGGCAGAAGTCCGCAGGCAGATGGCAGAAGACTATAAGGAACATAATGTAGCTGCTTTTAAGAAGCTTGTTAACTGGTTAGTTATTTCTGCCGCGCTGCCCTAGTGGAAAACTCTGCTATGAATTGGTGATGAAAAACCACCGAAATAAAACTAGATATCAATTAAAATCATAAACCAGAACCCCTCCTAAATAGCGTCCGTGAAGATACTGAAAATTTTGCTGTTACCCGATCAGCAATTGCACGTAGATCCACATAACTCTCTTCAAAAAGTAAAGATTTAATAAAGATTAGGGGGAATTTGCCGATCGCTTAAGCGACTCAGGCAGGAGAGTTATAGCAAAAGGCAGAATGCTCCAAGGTAAAAGATTGACTGGTCAAGGTTTCAGCGTTGGGCTTTGTCCTAATCGCCTGTCAAGTTCAGGTTAAACATGATCATTTCTGGTTAAAACTTCCAGTATGAATATAATACCCAAAAGCGTCACAATCAGAACAGATTCCATAACTAAATCTCCTGCTGTCGATACTTCAACAGTAGAAAAATATAGTTTTGTTTCGGGAGAATAATAGGTAACTCTTTTGATTGACTATTCAATAACCCATCCATCTCACCCAATCTGTAACGTTGGCGACATCTGGACTGGTACAGTTTGGCAATTGGCACTGTTTTCAGGGCGAAGTCATCATATCATGTCCGTCCCAACAGTTATTATTCCCTTGTACCTTGCAACCTTCCTCCTTCCCTTGGAACCCTTCTGCCTTCTGCCCTCTGCCTTCTGCCCTCTGCCTTCTGCCCTCTGCCTTCTGCCTTCTGCCTTCTGCCTTCTGCCCTCTGCCCTCTGCCCTCTGCCCTCTGCCCTCTGCCTTCTGCCTTCTGCCTTCTGCCTTCTGCCCTCTGCCTTCTGCCTTCTGCCTTCTGCCTTCTGCCCTCTGCCCTCTGCCCTCTGCCCTCTGCCCTCTGCCCTCTGCCCTCTGCCCTCTGCCTTGTCTCAACCGATAGTGTCAGTATTCCACCGGACATGATCTAGCCAATCCCCCATCGCCTCTGGCAAGGGAATTTTAGTGCGAGTGTTCGTGTCAATACAAACATGGCGAGTTAAGGCGGTTGTCAGGTGTCGTTGCGGTGAAGCAGCATCGACAACCCGATAGGTAATTTCAAACTTGCTATCGCTTAACCGTTGAGGTGTCCCATTAATCAGCAACTTGTCCCCACAAAACAGGGGCTGGAAAAAATCTATACTACTGTGGATAATTGGCACAGCCACAGCCGCGTTACTCAAAAATGTCTTCAGATTAATACCCGTCTGGGCGAGAGAGTCTTCATAGGCTTCGTGACACATCACCAAAACATTGGCAAAGTAAACGACGCCAGCAGCATCGGTATCGTGAAAGCGAACGGTGCGGTTATAGGTAAAGGACATGTATCAATTAGAATTCCCCAATGGCGGTTGACTCGGACGCCGTCGCTTTTTGTCTCGTCGTTGTTTCCAGTCCCGAATCGCAATCGCTTTTTTGGCGGCTGGAGTTCGATAATCCTGGCGATTACTCCCATCTTGATCGACTGAGGTGTTCGTTTTCGGCTGGGGTTGCTTAACTAAATACTGCGCCAGATCATCATAAGAGGATTTAAACTTAAGGTCTTGCAGAATCGGCTGAACCGAATGATAGCGATTCGTCAGCGATACATGGGTCATTTTCCGCAGCACTTGTGTAAATGGCTGACTAATATGCACCAAGCGTTCCCAGTATAAGGCACCCGTTTGGCGATCGCTGTCCAAATCCAGAGGCGCTTTTCCGGTTAACAAGTATAGACAGGTCATCCCTAGGGCGTAGATATCACTGGCAAATACCGGGCGCAGCGAAAACTGTTCCGGTGGGGCGAATCCGACGGTGCCGATAAAATGAGTGGAGGCGAGTTTCATGCTACTGTCGAGGGCTTGCACCAACTTGTCCTTAACCGCGCCGAAGTCAATCAACACCAGCCGACCATCATCTTCACAACGGATAATGTTTTGCGGCTTGATATCTCGGTGAATCACCTTATTGCGGTGAATATAGTCCAGTAGGGGTAGCATTTCCCCCAAAAACTGTCTGGCGGCTACCTCAGAGAAACGACCACTGCGCCTAACTAGCCGCGCTAAGGTGGAACCCCGCACGTATTCCTGAACCAGAAAAAATTCTCCCCCAGTCTCAAAGTAATCAAGTAACATGGGGATCTGGGAGTGACTACCCAGTTTGCCGAGAATTGTTGCCTCTCGTTCAAACCGCTGGCTAGCATTCTCCAAGGCTTTCGGGTCATCAACTTTGGGACAAAGTTGCTTAATCACGCACAGGGGTTGACCCGGTAACTCAGCATCCTTGGCGAGAAAGGTGACGCCAAACCCACCGCGACCCAACATTCGCAAGATCTCATAGCGATCGCAAAAGAGTTGATTTTGACCGCAAAGCTGACCAAGTTGGGTTTGCTGTAAAATTTCCGAGTGGAAGGAAGACAGGTTTCCCGGCGCAAAATTCATTTTTCTCGAATCAGATGGTACAAGCTCTCCAGCCTTCTCTTAGTTTAGGCAAAGATCTGATCTTTCTTCAAATTTACACGACGCCCCGATAAGTGGCACAATAGATATTTCCTATTCATGAATAAATGTAGGCGACTGGGGCGATTCACTTCTCTCCAAATAAACCGCAGATCGTTAAGATATAGAGCAGACGTGTAACGATGACTATGCATCCAAAACTACAAAAAGCTTTTGAATACCGCCAAGTCCTCAAAGTGATTAGTGGCTTGAATAACTTTGACTCCCAGCGGGTGAGTGCTACCGTTAAGGCGGCGGATCGGGGTGGGGCGACGTTTGTTGATATCGCCGCTGATCCTCATTTAATTCGCCTGGTTAAAGGGTTGACAAATCTGCCGATTTGTGTTTCAGCCGTAGAACCCCAGAGATTTGTCAGTGCGGTGGAAGCCGGGGCTGATTTGATTGAAATCGGGAATTTCGATAGCTTCTACGCCCAAGGGCGGCGGTTTGAGGCAGCAGAGGTTTTAGCCTTAACCCAACAGACGCGATCGCGCTTGCCTGATATTACCCTATCTGTTACTGTTCCGCATATTCTGACATTAGATCAGCAAGTGGAACTGGCAGAAAAACTGGTGCAAGCTGGGGCAGATATTATCCAAACCGAAGGCGGTACCAGCAGTCAACCTCGTTCGGCGGGAACCTTGGGCTTGATTGAAAAAGCGGCTCCCACGTTAGCCGCTGCATCGGAAATTTCTCGCGCCGTATCTGTACCTGTACTCTGTGCTTCTGGCTTATCCAGTGTCACTGTACCCATGGCAATTGCCGCAGGCGCGGCTGGCGTTGGCGTGGGTTCAGCGGTGAATCAGTTAGACAACGAAGTGGCGATGGTTGCGGCTGTCCGCAGTTTGGTGGAAGCCTTGGCAACGGTTAACCTGACACGAGTGGGCGTTTAAGTCATTCGAGTTCCCTCCCCTTGACAAGGGGAGGGTTAGGGAGGGGTTAATGGTTACCCTCTTTATCCTGAAGGGGTGACAAACTAAGTCAAAGGTAGGCAGGGTATGGGGTATGGGGTGTGGGGTATGGGGTAAATCGGTAAGGAACACAAAAGCCCATAAGAGGAGATAGGGTAAGGAGCAAGCGCTCTTTCTGGCGAGGCAACGCCGTCAACCAGAAGGACTTCAGGTTTCTAGGAATACTTGACTGGATAGGCATTTCCATCATTAATTGTTATCACAATAAAATTAGATAACCAAACTGCATAAGCACAATGAGTTGAGAAGTACGGATGGGTGGACTAAATACATCTATCCTGCGATGAAACTAAACCTGTTGACCATTGCTATCTGGCTGACTCCCCTGTGTTTAAGCTTTCCAGCTCAAGCAGAAAACCCTGAACACCTCAAGGAATTCTTAGAAACCCAAGAATGTATTGAATGTGACTTGAGTGGTGCGAATCTCAGTGGTGCAGAACTTCGGGGTGCTAATTTAGCCGGATCAAATCTCGCTGGCGCGAACTTCAGCAATGCAGATTTAACGAAAGCTTACTTGGTGAATGCGAATCTTCAGGGTGCTAATTTGCATTCTACTCGTTTGGTCGATGTTAATATGGCAAGAGTTAATTTGAACGATGCTGATTTGAGTGAAGCTAATTTGAAAGGGAGTAATCTCGAACGGGCAACTCTAGAAAATGCTAATCTCAGAAAAGCCAATTTGGATGCGCGGAGAAAAAGTCGGACTTTCCTCACCTTGGCTAATCTTAAAAATGCAGATCTTAGTTATGCTTCTTTGAAAGGTGTTTGGTTAATGGGAGCAAATCTGGAAGACGCCAATCTGACAGAAGCTAAACTGGGTAGTGATACCTATAAAGATGGGAACTGGGTCTACACCCATCATACCAATTTGATGGATGTAAACTTAGTCAATGCTAATTTAACTGGGGCAGATTTGGTTCATGCTTTTTTAGTCGATGCTAACCTACTTAATGTCAATCTAACCGGAGCAAATCTGAGTTATGCTCTTTTAGTTAATACTAAGCTCATCAACGCAAACTTGAGCAATAGTGACTTAGAAATGGCTAACTTGGAGAATGCAAATCTCACGGGAGCGAACCTCAGTAATGCAAATCTACTTAAGGCGTTCCTAGTGAATGCAAATTTGAGTGAGGCGAATTTGAACTCCGCTCGTCTTGTGGATATTAACATGAGTGGCGCTAATCTCAATGGTGCTGATTTAAGTGATGCTGAGTTGAGAAAATCGAATTTATGTGGGGTGACGATGCCAGATGGTTCTACCTCGAATACAGGTTGTGAAGCCAGTTAACCGTTGGGGTTAACAACTTAATTTCTTTTCCTTCAACTTCGCTAGAAGGGCGGGTTTAGTCACGTTATCGGTTTGAGTCAAACCCTGCTCGATCAAACCTGCCCCTACAGCCAATAGATAACAAATAGAAATAATTCGCAATAACTTATACTATAGATATCCTCTTATTTTACTACAAAATCAACAAAAAGCATCTAAACTTTCATAAAAATTGTTGAATTATCAACTAATATCTTAATAATTTGTGAATAAAAATTGCCAACTCTGAATTAACCGTCCTTAACGTTTTATAGTAGAAATGCCTAACAACCAATCAACAGTGCTGAGGCATGAGTATGGTAAATCTGGACACCCGATGGGACGCGATCGCAAGCTACGCCAATTACACAAGTTATGATAACTCCAATAATTTCAATAGGGCAAAGCCGTCAGGCAAGAAGGCTGTGTCTGGGAGAAACCCTTGTCGCGTAGTGCATTCGATTCCCGGACGGGTGCGATTTCGCGTGCCTCGGTTGGTGGATGATGCGGATTATGCCCAGAGGCTAGAAGCATTGATGGCGTCTCAGGATGGGGTGACAATGGTGCGTATTCGTCGCGCCGCCGCGTCTATGGTGATTGGCTATGACAATCAGCAGCTATCTGATGTTCAGATGCATCGGGTGCTGCTGAGGTTGATTCAAGAAGGTCAGGATAACGGGTTAGGCGAACTTAAGAGTGGTACTCTAGACCAGGAACAGGATCAGATTTCCCCGGTTGATGAGAGTCCAGAGGAGACGACGGAGGACAGTGAATGGTCTGAATTGAAACGTCCCGCCCTGGCTACTCTCCTCGCCCTGTTAGCCGGTCCGTTGCGCCTGCCTATTCCTCAATCGCTGGTGGCGGGTTCTGTCGCTGTGGCGGGGTTACCTGTGGCGAAAC
Organism: Coleofasciculus sp. C1-SOL-03; assembly: GCF_040220555.1. Taxonomy (NCBI): domain Bacteria; kingdom Bacillati; phylum Cyanobacteriota; class Cyanophyceae; order Coleofasciculales; family Coleofasciculaceae; genus Coleofasciculus; species Coleofasciculus sp. C1-SOL-03. The sequence continues at coordinate 21,691 of NZ_JAVJUO010000141.1, read as the reverse complement.
GTGCCATCAAAAGTTTGCTGGGGGAACAGCGCCTCACGATTGATAGCTTGGATTTGGTGGCAATTACGCTATCCTCAATTCAGGGAAACTGGCTGACACCCGCCCTGATGATGACACTGCACGAATTAGGAGACATTATCCGCGATCGCACGGCTCGTTCGTCTCAGGCTCAAGCCACGGATTTACTCGATTCTATCGGACAATATGCTTGGGTGCAGTGTAATGGGGAAAAACAGCAGGTTCCTCTGACTGAGGTAAAACTTGGGGATACTGTAATCGTTTATCCGGGCGAACAAATTCCCATCGATGGCGTGGTGTTGCGGGGAAATGCCACGATTGATCAACAGAAACTCACCGGGGAATCCATGCCTGTGGTACGAGAAGCGGGACAAACCGTCTATGCATCCACATTAGTGCGATCAGGGGAATTATATATCAAAGTGGAACGGGTTGGGGCAGATACCTGCGCGGGTGCGAGTATTCAGTTAGCCCAGCAAGCCCCCGTTCATGATACCCGTATGGAAAATTATGCGGCGCAATTGGCAGAACGGTCAATTATGCCCGCGTTTCTCCTCGCCAGTGGGGTTTGGGCAATTACTCGGAATCCGGCTAGGGCAGCCTCTATCCTCACCCTGGACTTTGTTACCGGGATGCGCGTCTCGATTCCCACCACCTTTCTCGCCGCCCTCACCCATGCTACGCGCCATGGTATTTTAGTCCGTTCAGGACGAGCTTTGGAACAACTGGCTCAAGTGGATACGATTGTTTTCGATAAGACGGGAACGTTAACCCAGGGGAATATTCAAGTTGTGGCGGTGGAAACCGTAACCAATCGCTTGTCGGCACACCGTATCTTAGAACTTGCAGCAGCAGCAGAACAACGGTTGACTCATCCCGTGGCGGAAGCGGTGATGCGTTACGTGGAGGAACAGGGTATTGATATCTTACCTCGTGGCGAGTGGCATTATGAAGTGGGATTAGGCGTGCGGGCGGAAATTGACGGTGAGAGAGTATTAGTCGGCAGCGATCGCTTTTTGCGACAAGCTGGAATTGATGTAGATTGTTTTTATGATCAGCATCCCTGTTGTGGTGAATCATCGGAATGTCAGCACGATTGTCCGATTTCTGCGGATTCATCCTTAATTTATGTGGCGTGTGAGGATGAATTCCAAGGGGTGATTCAATATAAAGATCCCTTGCGAGGAGAAAGCCGCCGGGTGATTCATCAGTTGCAGCATGAGTATGGCATGGAGATTCATCTGTTAACCGGGGATAGCCAAACTAAAGCCGTCGCTGTGGCGCAGGAGTTAGAGATTCCCTTGTCGCAGGTTCACGCCGAAGCCTTCCCCCAAACTAAAGCCGAGGTGGTGCATCGGTTAAAAGAACAGGGGAAAACAGTGGCGTTTACCGGGGATGGGTTAAATGATTCCGTGGCGTTAGCGTATGCTGATGTGTCGATTTCCTTTGGTGATGGTTCAGCGGTGGCACGGGAAACAGCGGATGTGGTGTTGATGGAGAATGACTTAGCCAGTTTACTGGATGCGATCGCGATCGGCAAGCAAACTTTGGCAATTGTGCAGCAGAATACCGCCTTAGCGGTTACGCCTAATGTGGCGGCGTTGGGATTGGCGTCAACGGTGGGACTTCATCCCTTGGTTGCCACAGGGGTGCATAATGGAAGTGCGATCGTGGCTGGGTTAAATGCGCTACGACCGTTAATGCATCGGGATTAGTCATTGTTTGTAGTAGGCACTTTAGTGCCAAGGCTTTAATGGTTATGTCCTGATGATTGCTGCTTCAGCAACGATAGGCGTAAAACCCGCCCCTACACAGCAAATGTAGAGACGTTGCATGCAACGTCTCTACACCCTATCAGGTAGGCAGGATTAGTTAAAACTTATCGGTTTCAGAGGGTGAACTGCCTCCTCCGGGTTTGGTAAGGAATAAGTTATCCTCGACCTCATTCTGATAGATACATTCAATTTCTGGATTACCTTCCAATGGACCGGTGAAGCCAAAGGTATTCATCCGATTTTTACAGGATTTCACTTGATCCGAAGTAACCAGATTCCGTTTCTCTAAAATTGCCCAGTTGTTCCGGCGCAAAACACATCCGGGGCGCATACTCGGCTGGGTGACATAAACGTTAAAGGGGTTGAGGGTCACAAAAACCCGCATATCGGTGACCATCGCGCTGGCACCGTACTGGATACATAATTCCGGATTCGGCGCACTGCGGTCAATAGCTTCCCGGGATGCTACATTTTCCAGATTGGGACTGGCGGTGGAACTAAAGGCGATACCAACGCCAATTCCCAGGATAAAAATCCCGCCGAGAATGGCTAGGGTGGTGGCGTTCAGGATAGAAGCGATAGGGTTCGTTCGGCGTCTCATAGGAGTTAAATCAACGTTGCTAAAATTGCCAGGGAGGGATTAGAGGGATTTAGAATATCAGACGGTCAGTTTTAAAACACTATACAGTGACTAAGTATATTTTACCGGGTATGAACATCTCAGCCTCCTTCTTCTAGTATGCACAATACAATGCTCCCCACGACATGTCGTGTCCCTACGCCCATCCTCAAAACGCCCTCATCCCTGACTCGCCATCACAAAGTTAGAGAAACTGAGTTGATTCACCTGATGCCATTGGTAAATCTGTTCGCGAAAGCCCTTCCACTGCTCGTAAACCTCTTTAAACGTACTATCTTGAGCCGCATTCTCCTCATATATCTCAAAGGATGCTTTTTGAGCCGCTTGCATAATCTCTTGAGAATAGGGCGTCAGCTTCACCCCAGCCTCCAGCAGTTTTCCCAGGGCTTGTTGATTTAAGGCATCATACCGTGCCAGCATATTTAGGTTGGCGTCCATGGCTGCCGTTTTGAAGACTTCCTGATACTCTTTGGGCAATTTATCCCACTCTCCCTTATTCACTTGCACTTCTAAGGTTGCTCCTGGTTCCCACCAACCGGGATAGTAATAGAGTTGAGCCGCTTGATGCAAGCCCAGTTTCTCGTCATCATAAGGACCCACCCATTCAGCCGCGTCAATTGCCCCCCGTTCTAGTGCTAGGTAAATCTCGCCACCGGGTAACACTTGTGCATTAACCCCTAACCGGGACATCACGTCACCCCCTAACCCAGGAATCCGCATGGTCAAACCCTGGAGTTCCGCCACCGAGTTAACTTCTTGCTTAAACCAGCCGCCCATCTGAGTTCCCGTATTCCCCGCCGGAAAGTTAATCACGCCGAAGTCACTATAAAGCTTGTGCATCGCCTCTAAACCACCGCCATGGTATAACCAGGCATTCTGTTGTTGGGCGTCTAAACCAAAGGGAACAGTTGTGCCAAATGCCAAAGCTGGGTTTTTGCCGATGTAATAATAGCTAGCGGTGTGACCACATTGTACAGTTCCAGTTTGTACCGCATCTAGCACCTGCAATCCGGGTACAATTTCACCAGCAGCAAAGGGCTTAATCGTGAACCGTCCATTGGTCATTTCACTGACACGCTGGCTCATGGTTTCTGCGCCGCCAAAAATAGTATCCAACGATTGGGGCCAACTCGTTGCCATGCGCCATCGAATTCGGGGTTGGCTACCGCTTTGCGCCACTGAATTAGTGGCGGTTGGGCGACACCCCGCTAAGGCGGCGGTGCCTGTTGCACCAATGACAGCATTCCCGACAAATTTTCTACGTTTCATGAGTTTGCCCGTTGCACCAAGTTGATGACTGACTGTCCCAGCTTGCCCTTGGGATTGTGGTAATCTGGGATACTTTTTCTCTGCAAGCCCTGATTCTACCAGAGGAAGTTTCCCTTTGAGTATAAAAGTATAACCTGCCCTCTGTAGAAACGTGCCATGGCACGTCTCCAGTCAATTGTCGGAGCGGGTTTAGCTACTGTAGGGGCGGGTTTAGCTACTGTAGGGGCGGGTTTAGCTACTGTAGGGGCGGGTTTAGCTACTGTAGGGGCGGGTTTAGCCACTGTAGGGGCGGGTTTAGCCACTAAAGCTTGCTGATCACTGATCACTGAAAAACAAAACCCGCCCTGGCTGGTGACCGATAACGGATCACTAAAACCCGTCCTGATTGATCAGTCATAAGTTATACATCAAAAAATGATGAGTTTCCTAGATTGTAGTTATTCAATAAATTCCAATTGCCCATGACTTGGTTTATATTTGCTACCCTAACCGCTGTTTTTGAATCGCTCAAGGATGTCACCAGTAAACATGGTTTAAAAACCATTAATGTTTATATTGTCTCGTGGTCGTTAATTGTCTTCACGCTTCCCTTATTGCTGCCCATTTTATTTTTCATTAACCTCCCGGAACTGGGGAATCGGTTTGGACTCGCCTTACTGGTTGGCGGCAGTCTCAATGTGATTTCGATGATTTTATATATTAAGGCGATACAGGTGTCCGATTTATCGATTACAGTTCCTTTAATTACGTTTACCCCCCTGTTTCTATTAGTCACCTCTCCGCTGATTGTCCAAGAATATCCGACAATCATGGATGCCATCGGTATGGTCTTGATTGTCGCAGGGTCTTATATTTTAAACTTGAAGGAAAAAGCGCAGGGTTACTTGGCACCGTTCAGATCTCTGTTCCGGGAAAAGGGACCGAAACTAATGATCCTGGTGGCGTTTATTTGGAGTATCACCTCTAACGTTGACAAAGTTGGGGTGCAAAATTCCTCACCAACTTTTTGGGCGATCGCGAATTATTCGTTTATTGCTACGGCGATGACACCAATCATGTTGTATAAGGCTGATGATCGCTTAACCCAAATCCGCCAAAATTTTATCTCCTTGATACCGATTGGACTCTGTCACGGTACGGCTGTCCTCTTCCAAATGCAGGCGATTGACATGACGCTGGTGGCTCATGTCATTTCGGTTAAGCGTATGAGCGCCTTACTCAGTGTACTCTTGGGGCATTTAATTTTTCAAGAGAAAGGCTTAAAAGAACGGTCAATTGGTGCAGCAATCATGATTTTTGGGGTTGTGTTAATTACACTCTGACTAAAAAATAATAGAGACATAATCTGGGATTTTTTTTGTCGCCGTAGAGTTCCAATCGGGTGAATTTTATGACGTTCAAATAAGATACCCCATTCCTGGATATCGGGTAAACCCCTGAAAATCAATAACCATTGGCTCAACACTTTAGGGGGATAGTATCTTGGCTATCAAATTGTCACAAACTCTAATCACAAGAAAAAAAGCGATGGTAGCCACAAATAAAAATTTAGTTTACGATCAATGTATAGGTTTGTAAATAGACAAAAAAATAAACCTTTCGGTAGATACCTGCCTGTCTATCCAGATATCACAGAAGCAAAGGTTTAAAAAGGGTGTACTCAACGACAACCATCAAGGGTCTAAGCTAACACACATTTAAATATCTGCCTTGACATCCTGGCTGTTTGCAGTATGAGGAAAGGGTCAGTTGATTCCGCCATCACGGACAAAACCCATAACTATAGCAGATAAAATGTACAACCGCTTAGTGGAACCTGTGACTCTAAACCTAGGGTCACCAATTGCCTGAAAAAATCTTGATGGTAGTAAATTAGGCAGCACAAAACGTTGTAGCAGTCTAGGGAATCACCAGTTGTGAAAATAGCATTGCTGATTGGGGTAAGTGAGTACGGCTATGGTTTTCACCCCGTACCCGGAGCCGTTAACGCTGTTGAAGCGATGCAACGTGTTTTGCAGTATTCTTTTGATGAGATAGAAACACTTCTTAATCCGAATCCGCCCGTGATGCGGGAAGCCATCGAAACGCTATTGAGTAAGCGTGACGAGGAAGATGTCGTGTTGTTGTTTTTCTCAGGTCAATGTATCCAAGATTATAATGATACCGTCTATTTAGGAACTGGCATCACCGCCACTCGCATGACTGATGACAATTCTCTCAAAGAATTAGTCAAGGCAACCGTTGTTCCAGCTGGTTTAATCCAGGATATACTTCGCCACAGTCCCTGTCCGCAGAATATTGTGATTATCGACGGTTACTGTAGCAATATTTGGGATTGGGAAATAACGGCAAACGACTATAATCAGGTTGGGTTAAAACAACAAATGACGGGTGAGAAGTGGGCGCTTCTGAGTTGTTTTAGTTCCATACCCTATTTCAACCAATCCGAGCAATCTCAACCCTCGGATTACACTCGTTACTTAATCGAAGGACTCGCCACGGGACTCGCTGATCGCAATCATGATGATTGGATTTGTGTCAAGGAACTTCATGACTATGTTTCTCAGCAGCTTAAAATCGTGGCTCCCGCTTTAAAACCTAGATTATATGCTAGCGAACCTTACCAAGCGATCGCCCTGAGTCAAGTCCCCCTAAATCGCCTCACCTTGAAGTATCGTAAAGAAGCACAGCGCTGGATCAGAGGGGGTGAAATTTCTGTTGGGGGTCGTTCGGCTTTGGATACATTAGCCCAAAGTCTACATCTCACTCCAGCCGATTGTGCGGCGATAGAAGCCCAAGTTTTAACTCCCTATCGCGAGTATCAGGAAAAATTACAGCGATATAAACAAGCGTTTCGGGAAGTTTTCCGAGCCGATAATTCCCTCAACCCCAAGTCTCGTAAACTCTTAAAAGATTTGCAACAGTCTTTAGGATTGAAAGATCAAGATATTAAAGACACCGAACAAATAATCCTATCCCAAAAGCAATCCCGCTTGAGGTCCCAACCGAATCTCGACAGTGATCCGGATATGGAAAGACGCGGCGGAACAGACATTCGAGACTCTCTAAGTCGGCGTTCGGTTTCACTCATTCGGGATCAAAAAGAAACCACCGACGCCTCCACACCGACAGAGATGTTACCCCAATCCAAGGATAACGTCCCACCGACTCAATCCGTTGAACCCACAGCACCCCCGTCAGCCTCTGCACCTGGGGAAGTGTCACCTGAAGCCGAGGATAGTGTCTCAGCCAATCAACCCGTTGATTCCTCAGCACCCCCTATCCCGTCATTCACACCGATGGAGGTATCACCCCAACTAGAAGATAAACCCATTGATCCCACCGCACCACCCGCCTCCGCCTCCACACCGCCAGAGGTTTCATCACCACAAGACGAGAATGCGATCGCGCCCTCATCCACCTTTGACTCGATTAATCCTGAACAAACCCAAGAATCAACCTCATCCAATGGCAATCAACCGGAAAGAGTCTGCTTAAAACCCAATTCTATCCCCGAATGGTATATGCAAACGCCAGAGGAACCCGAAACCGAACCGACTGCTGGCGTCCAAGTATCATCAACTCTCAGCAATTTCTTAAATCCTGAACCCGTTGCTTCCAAATCGTCCAACAAACTCCTTCTTTGGGCAGGAATTGGTGGCGGTTTAGCTACATTAGCTCTACTGATTAGTTTATTTAATCGTGCCTCCATCCAACCGTCAACCGATGCAACGGATACCGTTGTCTCATCACCAACTACTTCTCCCACAGCGGCAAAATCCAGTCCCTCCCCATCTCCTTCTCCCTCTCCTGAACCGACACCATCGCCAGAACCTGCCACTTGTTCAGTCATTGTCACCGGAAATGTCCGTTCTGATCCAGCATCATTTCGCGATAATGTGATTACCTATTTAACTAGAGAACAAGTCCCGATCACAGGCAAACAAACCAAAGGCGGCTGGATAGAAATAAAACTTCCCGATCAAGGTCTAGCTTGGGCGCATCGGGAGGTAATCTTAGACGAAGAGGATATAGATTCCTGCATGTTTGAACAGGGAATGACGATTGAACTGGTTCCCGATATTCCACCGCCGCCCGATTTCGTTTATGACGATGACGAGGATTAACATCGGTAGAGACGTTCCGGCGGAATGTCTCCAAAGCCTGACAACTTATTTCTCATTGGTTAAACTAAAATGAAATAATCCCATCTAAACCCTTAACGCCAATCGGTGGATATGAAAGCCAGTTACACCCTCAGTCAATCGTTAATTGCCGCAGACAGTCCCTCAACCGTAGACTTACTGATTACCTTTCAGGGATCGGAGTCGAATCAGCAGAACTCCTCGCGTCGTCCGCTGAATCTCAGCTTAGTCTTAGATCGGTCGGGTTCAATGGGGGGAACGCCGCTACGATATGCGATTCAAGCCGCCCAAAATCTTATTGATCATCTCACCCCCGATGATTTTGTTTCGGTAGTGATTTACGATGACACCGCCGAGGTGATTATTCCCCCAGAATTAGTTGGCGATAAAGCCGCCATTAAAGCAAAAATTGGCAAAATCCGCGCTGGGGGTTGCACCAATTTAAGTGGCGGCTGGTTGTTGGGATGTAGTCAAGTTCAAGCCAACCAAAGTCCGGAACGGATTAATCGCGTCTTACTCTTAACTGATGGATTGGCAAATTATGGGATTAAAGATCCACAAGTGCTGACGAAAACCGCCTTAGAAAAAGCAGAGGCGGATATTGTCACCACAACTTTAGGGTTTGGTCATTATTTTAACGAAGATTTACTGATTAACATGGCAAATGCCGCCCGGGGGAATTTCTACTTTATTCAGTCTCCCGATGACGCCTCCCAAGTGTTTGACATTGAGATGGAAAGTTTGGTGTCGGTTGTGGCGCAAAATCTCAGGGTGAGGCTACAACCGGAAGAATTTGTGGAGGTTGGTGAGATTCTTAATAACTATCGGTTTTCCCAAGTGGGTGATACGGTAGAGATTGTCTTGGGGGATGTGTATGGCGTGGAACAAAAGCCCTTAGCAATTCCCTTAACCGTGTCGCCGCGATCGCAATCCGGAATGACGACGATTGCTACGGTGACGTATGACTATCAAACCATTGTCGAAGGCAGTATCCAAGACATTAGCAATCAGTTTTCCATTACCTTAACCGTCGGTTCAGAAGCACAAGCCAAAGATATCCAGCCTGATCCGCAAGTCTTGGAACAAACCTCTCAGTTGAGAATTGCCAAATTAAAAGATGAAGCCGTTTCCCTGGCGGATAAAGGAGACTTTCAACAAGCGGTAGTTAAACTGCGGGAAACAATTGAGGAACTCAAACGCAAGACATTAGACGAATTCTTTGACATTGCCGAAGAAATAGCCCAACTGGACTACTATGCCCAATGTTTAGAAAATCGACGATTTGACCGGGCAATTCGCAAAGAAATGCGCGATCAATCCTATCAAACAAAAACCCGCGATCGCGAAGATTTAAAATTCCGTGGAACCACAACAGGTGCAGCCAGTGGGTTAGAGGTAACAACGAATCCCGATAGTGGTGTTTTAGTCAAATGTGAACGGATGGGGGGTAAGCTACGAGTGCGGGTCATTTCTGAGGGATATAATCCGGATTTAAACGTGCAGTTTCCTCGCAGTATCCGCGAACAAGGTGTTACTTATGTCGTGGATGAAATTACCCCATCTGCTAATGGCACATTTTATCGCGCCTCCGGAACCATTCGCCGCCTGGTTAAACCCGGTGAAGAAAAAGCATCCACCCAAAAAACTGCTCAAAAAGGGAAAAAACTACAAACTGCTAAAGCCCAAGGAACGGCGGCTGATTTAGAAACCACCGATACGGTAGGAGATGGGGTTCTAGTTCAGTGTATTAAGGACGGGAAAAAACTGCGAGCCAGAGTGGTTTCAGATGGCTATAATCCTGACTACAATATCCGTTTTCCGCGCACAATTCGAGAGGAAGGGATATTATATGTAGTGGATGAGGTTAAGGAAAATCCCCAGGGAGGGTCTTATATTGCCTATGGGAAAATCCGCCGATTAGTTCAGTAGTTATGAAAGTAAGATAGATATTAATATCATGTCCGGTGGAATACTTACGCTATCGGTGGAGACAAGGCAGAGGGCAGAAGGCAGAAGGCAGAAGGCAGAAGGGAAGGAAGAAGGTTGCAAGGTACAAGGGAATAATGACTGTTTAGGCGGACATGATATAACACCTATTAGTGATGGCTTAATTACACAGACAGATCCCCGACTTCTCCAAAAAGTTGGGGATCTTGCTTAGAGTAGCGAGCAAGATGCTCGCACTACAAGGATGAGAGCTATTATTGACATCAAGGTTTAAATGCCGAACAGCTAATAACAAAGAGGCATTCTCAGAGTTTGCTAAACTAGCACAATTAGGCTGAATACTCAAATAGCCGCAAAATCCCTATGGTTAGAACATTAACCCACTGGACTGTCGCAGATTATCATCAGATGATTAAAAGTGGCATTTTGGCAGGTCGGGAGGTTGAACTAATCGACGGACAAATTATCGATATGGCTCCAGAACTCCCGATTCATCGGGTTACCTATCGACGCGGTGTGAAGTACCTAGAAGCTCTTTTAGGGACTCAAGCAGTTGTCTTTGCTACAGCGCCAGTTACATTACCCAGTGATGGTGAGCCACAACCGGATATTTGTATCGCCATACCCCCAGAATCGCGTTATGATCAGCGTCATCCGCAACCCAACGATATTTATTGGCTCATTGAGGTATCCAATTCAACCCTTTCCTATGATTTAAACGAGAAGGCTCAGATGTATGCGCGGCATCAAATACGAGACTATTGGGTGATTGATATTCCAGGGAGTCAGTTGTGGGTGCATCGTGAACCTAACCAGGGCAAGTATCAATCTGTGGTTAAGTATTCGACGGGTATAATTATGCCATTAGCATTGCCGCACGTCGAAGTGGACGTGCTTAGATTACTACAGTAACGTTTTTATACACGTCTTAAGTAGGTTGGTGGAAATAAACTCAACCTTATGAAGTTATGTTAAAAAGCCTCAAACCCTTACTGTTCCCTGTTCCCTGTTCCCTAATCTCAACCGTTAACTTTAATTGTGTCCACCCAGTTAAACCAAAGGAGACTGATGATAATTATCAAGTAAATCCGCCGGATTTTGATAGACTCTCATACAGCCTGCTTCTTTTAACTCGGCTTCCGAGAAACCACCGCAAAGCACGCCAATCACATCTAGATTTATTTTACAGGCGGCTATAGCATCATAAGGACTATCCCCCACCACAATTGCCTCTTGGGGTGTCATCCCATCCAGCTTCCCTAATGCGGCTTGAAAGATATCGGGATGGGGTTTTGACTTTTCAACATCGTCTGTAGAGGTTGCACCGTCTACTAAGTCTTCAATATCCAACAGTTTTTTGTAGTGAGTCAGGGTTTCGGTTCTAGCTGAAGACGCCACGACAACTTTTTTGCCATCGGCTTTTAAGCGTTCAAAGAGTTGGCGCACTCCCTCAAAGGGACGCACCTGAGACAGAAGATTTTCTTGATAAAATTCTTTGCGATAAGTGGCAATATCCTCACCAAGGCGTTCAAATTCCGCTTGAGAAATAAAGACAGGAATGATATAGTTACTCCCCTTACCGATTTGATCACGGATTTTATCGTAAGGCACATCATAGCCAAACTGTTTAAACGCTTCAATCCACGCCTGGGCGTGCAGATCAACGGAATCAACTAAAGTGCCGTCTACATCAAAAATAACAACCTTTGGCATCACAGGTTCTCCTTTTGTTTCCCTTCATTATGCCGATGCCATTCTAGGAAATCAATCTAGCCTGAGAGAGATACTACTCAATCCGCCTTTGTCACCCCCTTTTTAACTTTTTCCTGGGAACCTTCTGCCATCTGCCATCTGCCTTCTGCCTTGTCCCAACCAAAAAGGGGGTAGTTAACCTAGATTTAGTATTACTGCCTTTTTTTAGATTTAAATAAGACACCAATCGCTCGACCTTGGGGATCTCGTTGATAGAAAAACGTTTTACCTGTATACTGTTGCTGGTCTAAATCAAACTCATTAATCAGCAGGCGATCGCCTTGGTTATCAGGTATCAATGCCCCTTCCAGCATGGCATATAGCTTGTTACCACTGCTATTGAGTGCCAGCCCTTCAAATCCTTTAGAACCGCCTAAATTGGCTGTACCGTCTAATTGAGGATTATGAGGAGACTGAACCAAGGGGTTATCACCCAAACCCAGAAAATTGGGCAGCGAAATTGGCGCATCCAGAACTTGACCATCCGCTGCAACATGGAAGAGAAACGGACCAAATTCATCCCCAAACCAGTAGGTTCCATCACTTGCTTGACGGAAGGATTCAATGTCAAAATCAGCCCCCGTTAACCAACGATTGGATTGAATCCTTTGGTCTACAGGAATGGTGGTTCCTGGATAAAATGATTGTTCGGCAATAATTGGAAAGTCTATCTGGTTTGTCCCATCATTTAACTGTAAAAAACTGTCCTGGCTAAAGCTAGCCAGTCGTTCGCCCGTTTGGAAATTAACCGGGAAAACTTGACCCGTGGTAAAATCGGGTTCAACGGCATAAACCCGGAGCAGAAAGTCAGCCGAATTACTTTTACTGCCAAAACCGTTATCTGTGGTAACCCGAAAGGTTCCGGGTTTGGGTCCCGGTAAAACAGCCGAAAATCCTTGCACAGGTTGTTGATCGGTAAAAGGGATAGAAATTTGTTGTCCTGAGGTGGGACCTGGGGCAAATGTATCTGCCTCAAGAATAGCCCGTCCGGTCAGTTGAACGGCAGCGGCTGGAGACGTGAAAATTAAGGGTACAATCAGAGAGGGTAGACTACTGAACAATAGATAGGAACGCTTTAACATTTGTCTGCACTAAGTAATAATCTAAGTCGTTTAAATTATATAAGCGTCGTGAAGATTTTGCTATGGATTCATTAAAACTTTATATAAAATTCATATAAAAATCGTGTAAGTGTGGACACAATTAAAGTTGTAGGTTGGGTTGAACGGAGTGAACCCAAACGATGTTGGGTCTCGTTCCTCGATCCAACCTACTATTAGGATAATCAAATCAAAGCCAATAATTATAAATAGGTTAGTCTAAAGAAACGTAACTATGTTAAATTAGGCATATAAGCGTCAACCCCTGACCAATGACAAAGGACAAAGAACAAAGAACAAAGGACAAAGACTTAGTCCTGATCGGCGGCGGTCATAGCCACGCGATCGCACTGCGGATGTTGGGGATGAATCCCTTGCCCGGAGTACGGTTGACGCTGCTCACCAATGTGTCTCATACCCCCTATTCCGGAATGTTACCGGGTCATGTGGCGGGGTTCTATACCTTTGATGAATGTCATATCGATTTGCGGCGTCTTGCTCAATTTGCTGGCGCTCAATTATATATTGATCAAGCCGTAGGTTTAGATTTAAACTCAAATAAAGTTATTTGTGCCAATCGTCCTCCCGTTGCCTTTGATGTCTTATCCATTGATATTGGTAGTACCCCCGCCAAAGAATCGGTTCCTGGTGTCGCTAAATACGCCATTCCTGCCAAACCTGTCCCCCAATTTTTAAAGCAATGGAATCGAATTATTGAAACCATTGCACAACATCCTCAGCAATCTCTGAGTTTAGGAATTGTCGGCGGTGGTGCAGGTGGCGTGGAACTGGCGATGACAATGCAACGGCGTATTCATCAGGTTGAAACCTGTCATCACACCTCGGTCAATCTTCATTTATTTAATCGGGGTGATCAACTCTTGTCGGGGCATAATTCCTGGGCGCAGCGATATGTTGAGAAGCTGCTAAGGAAGCGGGGAATTCAGGTGCATCTAGGGGAAACCGTTTCTCAGATATTACCGGATCAAATTTGCTGTGAATCGGGTTTAGTTGTCGATTGCGATTACAGCTTCTGGGTAACCCAAGCCTCTGCACCGAGTTGGATTGCTGAATCAGGATTGCATACCACTTCAAAGGGTTTTATTTCCGTTGGTGATACGTTACAATCCTTCTCTCATCCCCATATTTTTGCCGCTGGTGATATTGCCACCATGGTAAATCATCCTCGTCCGAAAGCTGGGGTATTTGCGGTGCGTCAAGGGAAGCCTTTAGTGGAAAATTTGCGTCGCTTTGTACAGGGAAAAACGCTACATCCTTACAAACCTCAACGACGGTATTTGAGTTTAATTGGCACAGGTGATGGAAGCGCGATCGCATCCTGGGGTCCCTTTGGCTGGCACTCCCGACTATTATGGCGTTGGAAGGATCATATTGATCGCAAGTTTATGCGGCAATTTAGGGATTTGCCAGAAATGGAATCGGCTAATACTGGTGTCCATAAAACACCGAACTTGATGAAATCACCCCGTTTAGGGAAGCCGAAAAACGCCCCGCCGATGTATTGCGCTGGCTGTGGTTCTAAAGTGGGTAGCACTACCTTAGAACGAGTGTTAAAACGGTTGCAGGATGAGTATCCTTTCGCCACGCCAGATAATATTATTCTCGGATTGGGAACACCCGATGATGCGGCGGTGGTGCAAGTTCCCGCCGATAAACTATTAGTGCAAACGATTGATTATTTTCGCACTTTAATCAATGATCCCTTTATCTTTGGACAAATTAGCACCCATCATTGTCTCAGCGATTTATTTGCCATGGGTGCGACACCTCAGAGTGTTTTGGCAATGGTAACAGTACCTTATGCAACAGCCGCCAAACAGGAGGAAACCCTCTATCAATTATTATCGGGGGCGATGAAGGTATTATCGCAGGTACAAGCGCCGTTGGTGGGAGGACATACAACGGAAGGGACAGAATTAACCTTTGGTTTATCCTGTAATGGGTTAGTGCATCCTCAGCAAATCCTTAAGAAAAGTGGGATGAAACCGGGCGATCGCGTAATTCTGACTAAAGCGTTAGGAACCGGTATTTTATTCGCGGCACATCAACGTTTACAAGCAAAAGGGCGCTGGATTGATCAGGCGGTGGAGTCAATGTTGTTATCCAATCAGGAAGCGGTTAAGGTATTCAGAGATCATGGGGTAACGGCTTGTACTGATGTGACGGGGTTTGGATTGATGGGACATTTGGTGGAAATGGTGCAAGCATCGGGGGTGGCGGTGGAATTAGAGTTGGATAAAATTCCCCTGCTCAAGGGGGTGACGGAACTTGTGCAACAGGGAATTGTCAGTTCACTGTATCCCCAGAATGTCCAAGCCGCAAAATTTATCAGGAATCAAGAAGAGATTTGCGATCGCGCCAAGTATCCGGTACTTTTTGATCCGCAAACCTCTGGCGGGTTATTAGCGACAATTCCTAGTGAACAGGCGGAAAACTGTGAGCAAATTCTGCAAGAATTAGGATATAAAGATAGTCGCATTATTGGTCAAGTAATGCCAGCTAGTTCAGGCGTTCCACCAATAAGATTCTTCTAGTTGTCTCTGAAGAAATGTAAAGCGAGTAGGGTAGGCTTTCTGGATATAATTGATGGTGAAATCGTTAAATTAACATAATTTGCCCACCCGATAATAGCTCCCCATGAGCATAGATTTCATCTCGCACCGCTATCGGCACAACAATCTCAGCACTCAGCACCCGCAACAACTCAAAATACCCAGCCTTACTCAAAAAAATTAGTGGCGAAGTATGAATTACCGTCAAGCTAAGTAGTCGGACATAAATAAACGGCACTGTACCCAGAAGGAAAAAATGATTGTAACCTTTGCCTCAAGAGAGTTAGAGTCGCATTTACAAAACTTTGCACAGTTCCCAAAACTTTTGTCCGACTACTTAGACTATAGCGTCAAGCCTTATCCCATAGTAGCTTGAAGCATCCCACAAGGATGAGAGAATCACCCGCTTATTGGACGCGATCGCAAACCCCCCTTTTCCCCCAGATTGTCTTTCTCCACAACCGATGTCCAACAAGGATTACAAAACTTCATACAGTGCCGTTTTCTTTTGTCCGACTACTTATCCAATTGGTTCAATTACTCCAGCCAGAATATTAATGGAGATGGTGCGTTCTCATCCAGATGTTTGGTTTGAGATCAGGAGTTAAATTAAAGAACGCCCCCTACAAGATCGGCGATCACACTTTTGCTTATACCATTGCCTCAAAATATTCTATGACTTCTATCCCCAAGAGTAAAGTTACTTGTTGTTTTAATCTTTGGGCAAATGAAAAATGGATTGGGTCTGCTTTTCATTTTGTCAAGGTCATATTCTTTTTTCATTGTGTTATTCTTCATCTATCACCGACTGCATCTAGCACTCGCTTAAAGGTTCTGAATCCACCATTTCCAGCACCTTTGTCGCCATAAACGAAATGTTCAAATTTATGGTCGTCCCAGTAATCAGCAATCGCCTTTTGCTTAATCAGTGGCCAAGCTACCCCCCAAGCATTTGTGTAGATCGGTAATTTTTTGGCTTCCGCCGTTACTAGCTCTGGTGGAAACTTCTGGTTCAACCCAGCTAGGATTTTTCTGGCGGCAGCAGCTCCCTCCGGTCCACCAGCCTCAGTGATTGGCTCTTTTCCCTGAATTACATTTTGAGCCGATTTGCAATAGTTCTTACATTTTTTTACGGCAAATTCTGTGCGTTCTGTAATTTCACCAGAGGTGGCAATTTGATATAGCCCAAATCCGATCGTGAGAACGCCTGCTGCAATAATAGAACTTGTTAAACCTACTTGAGTGGCTATTACTTTACCCAGGTTCCGAGCAACCCATTTGCCAATGTATACTGGATTGGGTTCAAATTCAAATTCGAGCTTTGGTTTTGCCTCAACCTTGTAGGTATTCCCGTCAGATGTAGTGTGTTGAAAAGCAGCAAGCTGAAATTCGGCACTGGTAGTACAAACTGCGAATTGGGGTTTGCCACCCCGTTCCCACTTGACAATATTGAATTCAAGGGGAGCCATGGTTATGGGAACTGATCCAACATCTGTATCAACTGACACTGCAACCCCAAATTTGGCTTCTTTTGTGGTGAGTTCTCCACCGCCCTTGATCGAAGGTTGCCAGCCCAGAATTTTTGAGCGGACTCCTTGCTCAATTTCATATTTCGCTTCAGCGCCAATTCCAATCGCACCATTTTCGGCATTTCCGACTGGGCCAACTAGCACCTTAGTCGATCCACCCCCTGGTCCTACAGGAGTAGGTACCTGTCCGTTGGCAAAATTGGTGATCGGAGAGGTCACTTTGGTTTGAGATTGACCACTATCAGGGGCTGCCCCCTGAATTGCCTCGACTGAAATTTCCAGGAGTAAATTTGCTGTTCCCATTAATGGACCGAAGGTTCTTTTACCCAGAGGCCACTTAGGTGACGAAAATTTGCCACCCACTCCACCTTGAGTTGCAGGAAAACGCCTAATGGTCTGATTATGGCTAGCGAAATTGGTAATAGAAAGGATCTTTTGTGATGCAGATTGGCGCATAACATGTCCTGTCTCAGTCTCTGGCGATTGGACTTTAGTCTGCACCCCACCCCCCTGCTGCACTACATGAGTCAACTCATGAGCCATCAACTCATTATTCCCCGGCTCCTTCCCCGCTCCAAAATAAACATCACTCCCATGAGTAAACGCCTGAGCGCCCAACTCCTGGTTCATCTGCACCGCTTCACCACCCGTATGCACCCGCACCCCACTAAAATCAGCTCCAAAGCGCGGTTCCATAAACCCTCTCACGTCCTCTGATAACGGAGAACCCCCACCCTTAGACGCACTCAAACGACTCTCTAAATCCCCAGATGCTTGATTTCCGTCTATTTGAGCTGCCCGTTGTATCATCTGCCCCATTTCCACGCGCGGATCAATTTGCCTCTGCACCACAGGTGTAATTGACTGCGCTCGTTGCCAGATCTGATGGGGGTGATGGGGGTGATTGGTGTCCAACTGACGCTGAACGGACGCTGAACTATCAGGAGGCGCTGACGTTGACATTACCTGTAGAGACGTTGCATGCAACGTCTCTACAAGGTCAGCTTCTTGCTCGTAAGTATCTCCTGGCGCTCCTATGGTTAACTTGGTTTGAATGCCAATTTCCTCTAAGTCTTTCCCTGCTTCTCCCGCCTGTTCATTCTCTTCCTTTGCACAATCAGCACATTGGCGTTGAATCGGATTTTCTGAGACTGGGGCAAAAGTAGAGACGTTGCATGCAACGTCTCTACTTAATTGGGAAGCAGGGCTTTGTGTTATGGGTGGGGCGGCATCAAACGTTGGTGCCCAGGGTGATTCAGATTTACGCTGTAGCGTTGACCCTTCGACTTCGCTCAGGGTTAACCCTTCGGCTTGCTCCTGTTCTTTAGCTTGGATTCCTCGCATCACATTCGCGGTGAGTCTATCGGCTGAGGCTCTGGAATATTCCCCTATTTCTTGGGATGGGGCAGATGATGGGTTCGACTTGGGTTGAATTGAAAAATGCCCCAGTTTAGATGGACTCTTACCCTTTTTCTGTACCGTGGTTGGAGTCCAGGATGAATTTTTCTTTTGTACGGGTTTATACTCCATGATGCCGCCTCAGTTGCCCGATAATTTAAGGATTGGAGCCGATTCCCTCAAGAATCCTGGGTGATTCTCCGATATGTTACTGCCTGTCCATTCCGAGAAAACGCCGGATAGCGGCTTGACCCAAGACATCTTGAGATGATGGCTAAATCATAAACTATTTCAAGAATCTCCCATTGTTCAGGACTCACAGAAAATTCCCACTCTGCCTGAGCAAGTGCATCCTCAAGTTGGTCATGGTATGTATCTGTTAGCTCGTTTCCTTCTTTGTCAAGATACAAAAGATAGTATTCAACGTCGTCAGGATACTTGACAATTTGCAGACTATCGGGAACAGCAATTTTCTCCTCTCCTCTAAAATGCTGTGTTTTTTCCGTAGGTTGATTTTGTGTTGATAGAATGATCTTCATAAGAATACGATAATCACTCATGGTATTAATGGTTTAAGTTTTCAGTTCCCTTTTACCTGCTACTAAAAGAGCATTTGTGAAAGGCCGTATTGAATGGGTTTCAGCTTTTACACCATTCTATAAATAAATCTTCAGTCGCCAGATCAGGATAAGCATTCTGAACTATTTGGATAAAAGAAGCTTTAAGCTCTACAAGTTGTGATAAAATGTCATTCTTCTTCACTAATTCCTTGTCTGGATTAGGTCTCCAAGCTCCTCTGTAATGATCTCCTCGTTGAGGAACAAAGTCGCGACATTTTACTTCTATGGTGTGAGCGTCTTTTTTTTCATTAAATATGATTGTTTTATTCGTGCCTTGTTCATAGAGTTCTAAATCAAATGGATAATTATCTTGACGAATAGCATTGATCGCTTCGACTAGCTGTTCGAGAATACATGCCAAGTCAGGATAAACCTCTACAGGCCAAGGATCTCGTCCAAAACCACTCATTTTAAAGAAAACCATACCTGTTTCTTCAAGTCTCTCACAGGCAATAATAAATATGCTATTTATGTCAATACTAACATCATGCCTTTCCCCATCAGTTAATGGCGATGGTGAAGGTAATTTCTCCATGTCTCCTCGAATTTCTAGCTGTAGTGTAAGCATAATGTCCTCTACTGAATATTACAGAGTGTCAAGAGTAGGATAAGCTGTTGTGTAAACACCTCCACGTCGAGGAATAACCCACGCTCGCGAGGCTGGAATAATTGAACCATCAGGCATGATGATTTGTCCGAGTCCTTCTGGAATATTGACTATTGTTGCTTCGGATATATCCGGATATATGCTTCGTAAAAATTCCGCAGCTTCCTCGTTATTTAACCACTGTCCTTGCGGTTGACTTTCAGTAGCAGCTCTACCTCTCAACCGTTGAGTCTTCTTTTTGCCAGCCCCATGTCTGTTAAATGTGTGACCAAATGTGGGCTTACTTTTCCACTCCCAGTTTATGTCATTGGTGTCACCTCCATTTTCCTCTCCTCCACCACTAATGGCAAAAACCTGACTAACTAACCCAGCGAAATCCTCGGCAATATTACCCGTTCCTTCAATAACAACGCTTCCTCCATGTACTGCTGTAGCACCTCCAACCACCGTGGCAGGAGCACCTGCAATGCAACCTATTCCCGTTAAACACAAACTTCCTCCCCCTGCAACTGCACCACCCCCAGCAATCATCTCTAACACTCCTGTGACGATGCCTGCGAGGTCTCCGGCTGTCCTACCCATTTCAAAAGGCCCGCTCCTAGGAAGGGATTCTTCTACTGCTTCTAAGTCTTCGCTGACGCTAGAAGTACCTAAAGAAACTGCCTCTAACACCCATCGCCCCAGTTCCCCGTTGTTACGTAACCACTGATAGAAAGCTCCTGCAATGAATAAGGCTGCATTACGATTGATGCCATTCATGCCAGAAAGTAGCTCTTGAACCCCACTACGCTCCCGGGAAGTTAGGAGACTTTCTCCATACTCGCCTGCATTATTGGAATCAACCGACAAGAGATGTTCATGTACAAGAAGTTCATCACCAATGTAGAGTCGAAAGCTCTCTCCTACCGGAAAATGTTCAATTTTTCCAGAGGATGCCCTTCTCACATATTGAAAACGGCTAGTGTTGTAAACCTCGTATTCATAATCCAGAGGATAAAGCTGGTTCGCATAAACTTGATTTCGATTGGTATCATAGGCATCAAGAAAAATAAAAGTACCTGGTTGCCTCCCTGGTTCAATACGATATTCGATAATGTAACGCTGTCCTGTTGTTTCATCTATGGCGTACTCAACAGTACTACTTTCTGGGTTACTTTCAGATTGGGAGTGAGATTGCTCTTCCTGAGCTTGCAGATATCCCTCACTTCTCTGGCGAGAAACTATAGTTTGTATTTCTTGTGAATGGATCTGTGAGTTTTCTGTTTGTTCATTCTTGTTGCGTAGTACCTCCTCATTCTGCTGCATCACATGAGTCAACTCATGCGCCGTCAACTCATTATTCCCCGGTGACTTCCCTTCCCCAAAATAAACATCACTCCCATGAGTAAACGCCTGTGCGCCCAACTCCTTGTTCATCTGCACCGCTTCACTACCCGTATGCACCCGCACTCCACTAAAATCTGCCCCAAAGCGCGGTTCCATAAATCCTCTCACGCCCTCCGATAAGGGAGAACCTCCACCCTTAGACGCATTCAACCGACTCTCTAAATCCCCAGATGCTTGATTTCCATCGATTTGAGCTGCCCGTTGTATCATCTGGCGCATCTGCACACGCGGATCAATTTGCCTGTGCACTACAGGTTTAATCGATTGTGCTCGTTGCCAGATCTGATTGGGGTGATGGGGGTGATTGGTGTCCAACTGACGCTGAACTGATGCTGAACTATCAGCAGGCGCTGACATTGACATCACCTGTAGAGACGTTGCATGCAACGTCTCTACAAGGTCAGCTTCTTGCTCGTAAGGATCTTCTGGCGCTCCTACCGTCAACTTGGTTTGAATGCCAATTTCCTCTAAGTCTTTCCCTGCTTCTGTCGCCTGTTCTTTCTCTTCCTTGGCACAATCAGCACATTGGCGTTGAATCGGATTTTCTGAGACTGGGGCAAAAGTAGAGACGTTGCATGCAACGTCTCTACTTAATTGGGAAGCAGGGCTTTGTGCTAAGGGTGGGGGGGCATCAAACGTTGGTGCCCAGGGTGATTCAGATTTACGCTGTACTGTTGATCCTTCGGCTTGCTCCTGTTCCTTGGCTTGGATTCCTCGCATTACATTGGCGGCGAGTCTATCGGCTGAGGCTCTGGAATATTCCCCGATTTCTTGGGATGGGGCAGATGACAGGTTTGACTTGGGTTGAATTGAAAAATGCCCCATTTTACCTGGACTTTTACCCTTTTTCTGTACCGTGGTTGGAGTCCAGGATGAATTTTTCTTTTGTATAGGTTTATACTCCATGATACCGCCTCAGTTGCCTGATGATT
>NZ_JAVJUO010000140.1:0-129097 GCF_040220555.1 Coleofasciculus sp. C1-SOL-03 | reverse complement strand
TTGGGGTGGAGGTAAGACAAGGGAGACAGGTAGACCAGTAGACAAGGAAGAGTGAGAACGAAAAATCGGGCGTTTCGGCTTTTAGAAGTGAGTTTGACATAAGACATAAGACATAAGACAAATCACCACTCAACAATAACTTGACACCCTTGTGCGGGTGCTGTGTTAATTGTAAAACGACCCCCTAACGCTTGGGTACGTTCCCGCATCCCTTGCAGTCCAAAACCCGTGGTATTCTGCGTCACATCAAATCCTCTGCCATTATCCTCAATGATTAGATGGAACTGGGAATCTGTCCAAATCTGGATACTCACCTCCGTGGCTTTGGCGTGTTTATAGATATTGGTGAGGGATTCTTGGATAATCCGATAACTCGCCATTTTCACATCAGGCGTCACCGGATGGGACAAATTGATCTGACAATCGGGTAAGATACCTGTAGACTTGTGAAACTCTTGGATTAAAGAGGCGATCGCATCCTCTAAAGACTGCCCCTGTAATGGGTTAGACCGCAGGGTTGCCACGGATTGACGCACGTCTTGCAGCGCAGTCGCGGCGACTTGTTTGACTTCGAGTAAAAAATCTTTGGCTTCTGTCGGATTCGATTCCAAAAGTCGCAATGCCGCTTCTAAGTGTAGATTAAACGTAATCAGGGAATGTCCCAAGGAATCATGAATTTCCCTGGCAATCCGATTCCGTTCTTGCAGCGTCGCCATATCTTCAATCCGCACCGCATAGCGCCGCAGTTGGGCATTTGCCTGTGCTAATTCGTCCCGACTGCGCCGTTCGGCTAATACCGCATCAACTAATAACTGTAAGAAGACTAAGACTAAGCCAAAGACTACTATAGAACTTAAAAGGATAAATAGCCAGCGTTCTGGCATCGCCAAAACTGGGGGGCGCAAAGGAGGACGAGGGCGAAGGCTGCGAGACTGAAATCGGTCAACTTCTCGCATTAGAAATAAGACAAAGGCGAGTCCGGTAATAATTAAGCGACTTTGCCGTTCAAAGATAAAACAGTTTCGGATCACTAAAATAATTAACATTAAGGGCAACATACGAAGTTTGCCCACCAAGGAGACAAGGAGAATTAAGCCAATTTCCACGCCAGTGTAAATCACCTTGACTGATTTTTGGGTCGGTAATCTTAACCCCATGATGCCAAAGACGGCTAAACCCAAAAGATTCAGGAGAGGGAAACGAGGGAGGTGAGGAAAAGGAAACCGCAGGAATTCAACGATAGCGATGATTCCTAAGAGAATCCATTCTAGATATAAGAGGAAAGGAATTGGATGTTTGGTCATTTGTCAGAGAACAGGGAACAGGGAACAGGGAACAGGTAAGGTAGAGACGTAGCATGTTACGTCTCTACACCCCCATCTTCCCCATCTTCCCCATCTTCCCCATCTTCCCCATCTTCCCCATCTTCCCCATCTTCCCCATCTCCCCCATCTCCCCCATCTCCCCTACACCTGAAGCACTAGGACTAAAGTCCTATCTCAAATCAGGACGTTTGCCTCAGGTGGTTTAACCCCTACAGTTTCTAGGATAAAGACATCAAACACCAAACCGTTCACAACTGTAACATGATGAACATCAAAGTCTTTCCTTTATTCGCCACCATCGCTGCAATTACCCTCGCTGCATCACCCTTGGCAGCGTTTGCCCAACCTCCATTCGCTGAGGAACTCAACCTAACCGCTGAACAACAAGCGCAGTTAGAGCAAATCCGGGACAACAAACACTCGCAAATTGAACAGATTCTCACCCCCGAACAACAGGAACAGTTCCAACAATTGCGGGAACAACGCCAGCGACATCGGCAAGGGATGCGGGCGCTCAATCTGACTGAAACACAACGGAATCAGATGCGGGAAATTCACCAATCCGCACGGGAACAGATGCGAGATGTCCTCACTGAGGAACAACAAGAACAAATACGTCAGATGCGCGGAAATCGTCGGGGTCGAAGAAGAATGGGACGCCCCAATCAACCCCAATAGATAACAAGTAATCAGAAATCTCCGTAGGGGCGCACAGACGTGCGCCCTTTACCGACGTGCTGTAAACTTTCTTCAACTTGGATAATTCGACATTTGTCAGGGTTTGAGGCTTGTTTACAAAACTTAGTGGGCGTGCTGCTACTTATATAAGCATGAACTTTTTTGTGCCAATTCGCTTCAACGGTAATGTAACTTGATCACGCATGAGCCAAGACATCTTTAATGAATATGACTAAACTGAGAATTAAAAGACCCATTCATGATTTTCGCACGATGGGCAACGGGAGGATCAAGTTGAGCAAGCATTTAACACCATCTGTAGCAGGGTTAACCCTATTCGCCTTTGTTTCCGTAACCGCAGCGCTTCCGGGAATCGCACAAGTCCCCACATTTTCACCCATAGCACCAACGACCGTCACAAATCCACCACCAGACTTACCCTATACCCTCGGATCAGGCGATCTCGTCGGCGTGACGATCTTTGATGTTCCTGAATACACGGGAGAATACCAGGTTTTAGTTGATGGTACTCTCAACTTACCCGTTGCTGGCAGTATCGTTGTCAAAGGGTTAACCATCAATGAAGCCACTGAACGAATTTCTCAACGATATGCTCCCTATGTCAGACGTCCTTTAGTGACTCTCACCTTGATTGACGCTCGTCCTCTAAAAATTGCCGTCGCTGGGGAAGTCAATCGTCCGGGTTCCTACAGCGTCACCTTGAACGAAGGACAACAATTTCCCACCGTGACTCAAGTGGTTCAGCTTGCTGGTGGAATTAGCCGCTCGGCTGATGTGCGAAATGTGCAAATCCGTCGCCTGACTAACTCAGATACCCGACAAACCTATACAATTAATCTCTGGGAGTTATTGCAAAATAGCGATCTCGCTCAAGACGTGACCTTGAGAGATGGTGATGAAGTCTTTATCCCCACCACCACCGGAATTGACCCCCTAGAAAGCCGTCAACTGGCAACCGCGAGTTTTTCACCAGAGGCGGTCAAACCCATTAAAGTTGCCGTAGTCGGGGAAGTCGTGCGTCCAGGTCCTTATACCGTGACCGCCGCCACATCGGGAGCGGCTACCGCTGACCAGGCTGGTGGCGGCGGTGGTAACAATACAGAACCGCCAACGGTAACTCAAGCGATTCAAGTGGCGGGAGGTATTACTCAATCTGCCGATATTCGTAACGTTGAAGTGCGACGCACCACCAGAGATGGCTCTGAGCAACTGATCGTTGTCAATCTCTGGGAACTCCTGCAAGAAGGTGATCTCTCTGAAGATGTGATTCTGCAACAGGGAGACACGATTAGAGTCCCCGAAGCCGAAACCCTGACCGCTTCAGAAGCTACAAAATTGGCATCAGCGAGCTTTTCGGCGGCAATTATTAATGTCAATGTGGTGGGAGAAGTCGAGAAACCGGGTACAGTATCAATCCCAGCGAACGCCCCCTTAAATCAAGCTTTGCTCGCGTCTGGTGGATTCGATAACCGTCGTGCCCGTAAGAGTTCTGTGGAGTTGGTTCGTCTGCAACCCAACGGTACCGTAAAAAAACGGGAAATCGAGGTGGATTTTACTGCCGATGTTAATGATGAAAGCAATCCGCCATTGCGCCCCAATGATGTGATTATCGTCAGACGTTCCGGCTTGACCCGCGTCACAGATACGTTGGGGACAATCGTCAGTCCGATTGGCAGCGTGTTCTCTATCTTTAGATTTTTTGGATTCTAGGTTGATGGTTGATTATTTCATGTTGCCTGATACAGAATCAAACAAGGTAAGATGAGATTTTAGCAATAACAAATCAGTCCATTCATCAGGAGTAGGGGAAAGATGGAGATTGGTCAGATTCAACACCCATTATCGCCCAATGGTAATGGGAAACACCCACAGTATGCACCACCGATGGTCTACCGGACGCCACCTCCGGAACCCGAACCTGATGAATGGACATTGCGACAGTTGGTCAATGTGATTCGGCGTCGGGCGTTAGTGATTGCGGGAGTCGCGATCGCAGTAACTTCAGGAATCAGTTTTTGGACGCTGAATCAGACACCGAAGTATGAGAGCAAGTTTCAACTGTTGGTCGAACCCGTCACTGAGGAAGGAGACTTAGACAAACTCACAGAAGTGGTGGGTGGCGGTGAGGGACGAAATTCCACACTGGATTATGATACCCAGATTCAGGTGTTACGCTCTCCTCAGCTAATGGAAGCTATTGTCCAAGAGATCCACAAGCATTATCCTGAGGTCAGTTACGAGTCCTTAATGAGTCAGCTCATTGTCAGCCGACTGGGGG
Source organism: Coleofasciculus sp. C1-SOL-03 (assembly GCF_040220555.1). Lineage (NCBI taxonomy): Bacteria > Bacillati > Cyanobacteriota > Cyanophyceae > Coleofasciculales > Coleofasciculaceae > Coleofasciculus > Coleofasciculus sp. C1-SOL-03. The sequence goes on along the minus strand of NZ_JAVJUO010000140.1, from coordinate 124,795 downwards.
ACACCAAGATCCTAGAAGGGCGTTATCGGGATACTGAGCCGGAAAGAGTACGGCGGGTTTTACATGAAGTTGCTCGAGGCTATCTACGCTACTCCCTGCAAGAGCGACAACTGAACCTGAAACAGGGAATTCAGTTTGTTGATGACCAATTACCCGTGCTGCGCGATCGCGTGAATAAGCTGCAAGGACAATTGCAAGCCTTTCGCCAACAACACAACCTGCTTGATCCGGAAATTCAAGCCCAAGAGTTATCCGAACGGGTGAGTGCGATCGAACAGCAGCAGTTGCAAACTCAGGTTCAGTATCAAGAAACGCGATCGCTTTATAACACACTCTTACAGCAGTTGGGATTATCACCCCAGCAAGCAATTGCCACAGTCAGCCTCAGTGAAGCCCCTCGCTACCAAAAGTTACTCAACCAACTCGCGGAAATTGAATCTCAGATTGCCCTCGAATCGGCGCGGTTTACACCCCAAAGCCCGACGATGCAAGCCTTGCGCCAGAAACGGGATAATCTCTTACCCTTACTCAACCAAGAATCCCAAAAGGTATTGGGCGCCAACCTAACCGAGGCGGGAGTGTCCAGTGCGTCCCCGAATTCGATTCGCACGGATTTAACCCAGCAACTGGTGCAAGCCACCAATCAACTGCAAGTCTTACAAGTCAAACAAAGTGCGATCGCGCGATCGGCTCAAATGCTCAATCTCCAGGTTAAACAAATTCCCGTCATCGCCCGCCGCTACACCGATTTACAGCGAGAACTCCAAGTCGCCACCGATAGCTTAAATCGCTTTCTGGCGGTGCGGGAAAATCTGGAAATTGAAGCCGCTCAGAAAGCCTTACCCTGGCAGATTATATTAAAGCCAGAAGTCCCTCAAGTTCCTGTGTGGCCCAATACCCAGCGCAATATCACATTAGGTGCGATCGCTGGGTTATTGTTAGGCATGGGCGTGGCGTTGCTGATCGAACGGTTGGATAATGTCTTCCATTCTCCCGATGAACTCAAAGACTTAACCAAACTTCCCCTACTGGGGATTATCCCCTACCAAAAACAACTCAAACAGATGATGTCTACGGCAAACCTAACCCCGATGACATCACCGCCCCCTTCCCACAACGGTGAAAAATCGCGTCGCTCATCCCGCAGCTACAATGCGTCTCCCTTTTTAGAATCCTTCCGTTCCCTGCAAACGAATATTCGGTTTCTGGGTAGCGATACCCCCGTTCACTCCATCGTTATTAGTTCAGCCACACCCTCAGAAGGCAAATCCACCGTTTCTGTCCACCTCGCCCAAGCCGCCGCCGCCATGGGTCAACGAGTGTTGCTGGTGGATGCTGATTTACGCCGCCCTCAGGTTCATCATTGTTTGAACCTAGATAATCACGTCGGCTTAAGCAACGTTATTGCCACTGGATTGACCGCGAAACAAGCAATCCAGCGCCTACCGATGTGGGATCGGTTGTATGTCCTCACCGCCGGTCAAGTCCCCCCTGATCCCAGTCGGCTTCTGTGTTCCAAGAAGATGCAACATTTAATGGAGCAATTTCATGCGGTTTTTGACTTGGTGATTTACGATACACCACCCGTGCTAGGACTAGCAGATGGGCGTCTCTTGGCGGCTCACGCCGATGGTGTGATGATGGTAGTGGGCTTGGGTAAGAGCGATCGCTCGGCTTTAATGCAAGCCTTGGATAGTATGAGAATTTCTAACGCCACCGTGTTAGGCGTGGTTGCCAATGGTGTTAAAGGGTATACCACCCGATCTTACTACTACTATCACAATCATTATGGCACCGAATCCGATATCCTCAAAGCCAAACAGCTCTTGATGAAACGGATGGAGGACAATATCCAGCCGGATGACCAAACCCAGAAGGATGGCGAATAAAAAAGGTTTAAACCTTCACCTGTGTAGGGGCGGGTTTCACTACTATCATTTCTGTTGCACCTAGATGCGACTAAACCCGCCCCGATTAAATCTGATCCTTGACAAAATAAACTAAATAGGATCTGCTGAATTAAGATGGAAAGTATACTATACAAGGCTTTCAAACCATTTTACCACCCAACAAGTGCAAGGTTTTTATAGCACTAAGCACTCTAGTTAGGACATATCAAGAAAAATTCAAATCGCTTGACCCTGAGCGAAGTCGAAGGGTCAATCCCTTGTAAGGTAAGCTTTTTTCTTCACTATTGCCTATTGCCTATTGCCTCTCCCCACCATAAAACTTATGCAGCAAGCCCTAAATATTGTAATAAGACCGATACCACTGCACAAATCGTTCCACACCCACTTCAATCGGCGTATTCGGTCTAAATCCCACATCTTGCATCAAATCATCCACATCCGCGTAGGTAATCGGCACATCTCCCGGTTGCATGGGTAGCATATTTTTCACCGCCGTTTTGCCCAAACAGTGTTCTAAGGTTTCGATAAGTTGCAAGAGTTCAATCGGTTGATTATTGCCAATGTTGTAGAGTTTGTAAGGTGCAGAACTTCTCGAACCCGGTGAAGTGTTTCCTGAGGCTTCCGGCGGCGGAATCTTACCCATGACTCGCACCACACCCTCGACAACATCATCAACGTAAGTAAAATCCCGTTGCATCCGACCATAATTAAACACATTAATCGGCTGTTCAGCCAGAATCGCTTTGGTAAATAAAAAGAGTGCCATATCGGGACGATACCACGACCCATAAACCGTAAAGAAGCGCAAGCCTGTTGTCGGGATGTTATACAAATGACTATAGGCATGAGCCATTAATTCATTGGCTTTCTTGGTAGCCGCATACAGGCTAACAGGACAATCGACATTATCTTGTACTGAAAACGGCACTTTCGTATTCGCACCGTACACCGAACTGGATGAAGCAAACACCAGATGCTTGATGTCCGAATGGCGACACCCTTCCAGGATATTGGTAAAACCCACCAGGTTACTATCCACATAGGCGTAGGGATTTTTCAAGGAATAGCGAACCCCCGCCTGCGCCGCCAGATGGATGACGAACTCGAAGGATTCTTGGGCAAATAACTGGGCAATCCCTTCGCGGTCTGCTAAGTCTAGTTTATAAAAGCGAAACCCAGGTTGGTTCTCCAGTTGTTCTAGTCGGGCTTGTTTGAGAGAGACATCATAGTAAGCATTCAGGTTATCCAGTCCAATCACGGTATCACCCTGGGCAAGTAATCGTTGACTGAGGTGGTATCCGATAAAGCCGGCTGCACCTGTGACTAAAACGTTGACCACACTTTAATTCCTCTTATAAACGTCGGGATTGCTTAAGCTGATACCGTTTGATCGGATGATCAAGGCAAGTTTAGCATTCCAGGTAGGGGAAACAATCCCGATTAATTTCTCGCGTTCGCCCCGACACATCAATGGGTTATGTAGAAGAGCTATTCACGAGACGCTGACAATACTATACTTGGCAACGATTAGGGTTTAATTCAGGGAAGTATCACGCCAGTGACCAACGAGATGATATCAAGCCATTCCATTCCAACCAATCCGGTTAATCAAGACCGAACCCACTGGAAGCAAGTCAGCGTTCAAATTGTGGTCGTCACCGCATTCCTCAGTTTGGGGTTCCTGCTGGATGGCAATATGGGCGGCAAAAACGAGGTAGATATCTTGCCCTTTGCCAGACAGTATGCTGACCCAAGTTGGATTCCTGGAGACTGGTATCTCAATCAGCCTCCGGGCTATCGTATCCCCTTCCTAGCATTTTTTGGCTCCATGGCGGCGGCTTGGGGGTTTTTAGCCACATCTTTAATCGGGCGGCTGTTGTGTTACACTCTGATGGCTTCAGGGTTAGTCTTTCTGGGTCGAAAGCTGGGGTTAAGTTTGCCGTTGCTGCTGTTGGCGGTTGGCTTATTTCTGTATGTGGATGACAATCAAGGGATAGTTGCCCGTGAATGGTTGGTGGGAGGCGTTGAGCCGAAAGTTTTGGCTTACGGTCTATTGCTGTTCGCCATTGGGCTGATGTTAACGGGTCGCTATCGCCTGATGGCACTCCTGTTAGGGCTAGCCACATTATTTCACACTCTTGTTGGGGGTTGGGCGTCTCTGGTGATAGGAGGATGGTTGCTACTCAGACGCCGCCACCATTTTAGAAGTCTCCGCTATCTGGGTTCCGTTCTGGCGATTTATCTGATAGCCAGTGCGCTATCGATTTACACGATTCTGGAACATTTATTGACACCTAGTCCCACAGGCGCTGTAGAACCGTCCTATGTTTACGTATTTATCCGTTCTCCTCACCACCTGAATCCCCTTGATTGGTCTTCACAATGGTGGATTAAACTTGTTGTGTACTTACTGGTGTTGGCGCTGAGTGTGGGAGTACTTCGGCGCAAAATTCAAGTTTATCCCCCCAACTAAGGTGGGAGTACTCTCCTGGTATGAACGTCTCACCGACTTGAGTGGTACACTCAACCCTTGGCCTCAAGCAGGTGAACGAGTCACGTTCGGTAAGATGACCCAGGTACTTATCGCTGGTTATAACAGCTTAACGACTGACCAAGCGCAGGCTGTGATGAGCAAGTATGGAGCGGATTATCTGGTGACGAGTAGCACTCACGCTCTGGATTTAGCGATCGCTTATCAAAATTCACGTTATATTCTCTATACCAACTTATCAAACTGAATTCATTGTTCATTGGTCAAGGAACAGGGAACACAACAGGAACAGAAAACAGTAGATTATGCCAATCACACGCCTGCACCAGTTTTTAACGGCTCCCACTGGCAAAGCCTCTCGAACGCAGCAGGTTTTTTGGTTGAGCCTTAGCTTGACCTTTGCTGCCATGTATGCATATCCCCCCCTAAAAGAGGCTTTGAGTCACGACTATATTGTGCAGGATGATGCGCGGCAGCATGTCTTTTGGATGCGTCGGTTTCTCGACTCACAGTTGTTTCCTGGGGATTTGACTGCTAATTATTTTCAATCGGTTGCACCGTGGGGATATGCGACGTTCTACCGAATCTTTGCCGCAGTAGGGATTGATCCGATGGCTCTGAGTCAGATTTTACCCCTGGGGCTGGAATTGGTGGCTACCGCCTACTGTTTTGGCTTGACTCTGCAAATTTTGCCCGTACCCGTTGCGGGGTTTATCGCGTCGTTGCTATTGAATCAAAATCTCTGGATGAGAGATGATTTGGTCTCGGCAACACCCGTAGCCTTTGTCTATCCTCTATTTCTCGCCTTTGTGTATTATCGGTTGCGACGGTTGTTACTACCTTGTCTAGTGGCGATCGCGCTTTTGGGATTATTTTATCCTCAGTGTGTCTTTATCGTGGCTGGACTATTGATTTTACAGCTAGGGCGGTGGGAAAAGGGGAGGTTTCGCTTATCGCTGTGGCGAGAGGATTATTGGTTCTGTGGTTGGGGATTAGGAGTAGCACTATTGGTTCTTTTACCCTATTTAAACCCGTCAGAATTCGGTTCTGTGATTACAGCAACAGAAGCGAGAACTTTACCCGCCTTTTCTAGCCAAGGATGGTCAAGCTTTTTTGATGATGACCCCTGGAATTACTGGGTTTGTGGCAAGCGTAGCGGTATGCTGCCAAGTGAATGGTGTGGGGTGATGGCGAAGTATTCGATTCTTTTATTACCGCCACAGGTTTGGGTGAGTTTTTTATTGCCGTTTCTGTTAAAATATCCCTCTCGGTTTCCTTTAGCAAAACGGGTGAGTGGGGGTATTATTCTGTTACCTCAAATGCTGATCGTATCCATTTGCATGTTTGTCGTTGCCCATTGGCTTTTATTTAAACTGCATCTTCCCAATCGCTATACAGAACATAGTTTGCGGATTTTGGTGGCGTTGGCTGCGGCTGTGGCACTCACTATTTTATTAGATACGGTTTTACAGGTTGCTCAAACTAAAGGTAAACCGCTTTTGGCTGTTGGGTTTACTGGCATTTTGGCAGCAATCCTAATTTTTTATCCCAGCATTTTGCAAGCCAATGATTATCCTTTTCCGATTACTCAATACTACCTAGGGAAGAGTCAAGAACTTTACGAGTTTCTGCAACAACAACCAAAAGATACGGTGATTGCTTCGTTAACAGAGGAAGCGAATAGTCTACCGACGTTTGCCCAGCGCTCAATTTTAGTAGGAGGGGAAGGATATGCGTTGCCCTATCATTCGGATTATTACAATAAAATTTATCAGCGGACGGTTGAGTTGATCGAAGCTCAGTATAGTCCAGATCAGGTAACCATGCAAAATTTTATTCAGCGGTATGGGGTGGATTTATGGCTAGTGGAACGGGGGGCGTTTACGCTAGAGTATGTGATTAATAATCGTTGGATTCAAGAGTATGAGTCAGCAGCGACAGCAGCGATGTTGACTCTGGAAGGGGAAAAGGTTCCGGCTTTGGCAGTGAGGATGGAAAAATGTACGATCTTTGAAGGGGAAGGGTTGGTTGTTTTGTCGGCAGCTTGTTTGACTAATTAGTCATTTGTCCTTTACTATTTATCCTATTAAATCCGTTGCATCAGAAGTATGTAAAAAGCTGAAAATGATAGGATTTGCAATTTCTCAAGTCAATTCTTTACATGTTCAAACTGTTTGCGTTGTCTCCTAAAAAAGTATCCCGTTCTCAGATTATATTTTGGTTCAGTCTCAGTCTGACGTTTTCGCTAATTTATAGTCTTTTGGCACTTCAGCAGGCGTTTAGTAGTGACTATTTGGTGGATAGTGATGCCAGACAGCATGTGTTCTGGATGCAACGGTTTTTAGAGCCAGGGCTATTTGCGGATGATTTAATTGCCGATTATCATCAGTCGGTTGCGCCAGTTGGATATGCGACGCTTTACCAGATTATGGCAGGTTTTGGGATTCATCCCCTGGTATTTAATAAGCTGGTGCCGACTATTTTGGGGGTGATTACCACGGGTTACTGTTTTGGTATTGGTTTGGAATTGTTACCTCTGCCAATCGCTGGATTTACGGCATCTCTACTGCTGAATCAAAATCTTTGGACAACCTATACTCTGATTTCGGGTACGCCGAGAGCGTTTGTTTATCCAATCGTGTTGGCGTTTTTGTACTATTTGCTGCGGCGCTCACTGTTTCCTTGTCTAGGTGCGATCGCGCTTTTGGGAGTATTCTATCCTCAGTATGTGTTGATCTGTGCGGGAATCCTGATTTTGCAGATGGGAGACTGGCAAGGGGGGCGATGGCGGCTTTCGGGGAATCGCCGGGATTATTGGTTGGGTGGGTTGGGATTGGCGGTGGCGATTCTGGTACTGCTACCCTATACTGTACAGTCTAATGAATTTGGACCTGCGATCGCGGCATCTGTGGCGAGACAGTTACCGGAATTTATGCCTGAGGGGAGAACCCCTTTTTTTGATGAGAATCCTTGGGAGTTTTGGCTGTTTGGCAAGCGTAGTAGTTTTTTGGGCGGATTGTCTCTACCGCCGTTACTGTATCTGGGGTTGCTTTTACCGATACTGTGGTGCTATCCCTCCCGCTTTCGCTTGGTAAAACAGGTGACAAGGGGTGTGGCGATTTTACCTGAAATGGTGATAACGGCGGGTGTGACATTTATTCTCGCCCATATTTTCTTGTTTAGGCTACATCTGCCGATTCGGTATACCACCCATAGCCTGCGAATCGTGATGGCATTGGCGAGTGCGATCGCGTTTGTGGTAGGTGTAGATGCATTGGTTTATTGGGCAAGGGTTACCTCTCATCGGTTTAGACGATACTTCGCCTGGGCAGTTACGGCGGTTTTGGGGATGATACTTATTTTCTATCCCTGTTTTGTGAGTTTCCCGTTTACCCGATATAAACAAGGTCAATATCCCAGTTTATATGAATTTTTAGCTCAACAACCGCAGCCGAGTCTGATTGCTTCCCTTGATGAAGAAGCCAATAATTTACCGACGTTTTCCCAGCAGCCGGTTTTAGTCAGTGAAATGTATGCGATTCCTTATCATGTTGGGTACTATAATCAGATTCGTCAACGGGCGATTGATTTGATTCAGGCTCAGTATAGTCCAGACTTATCCCAGGTACAACAGTTTATTCAACGCTATGGCGTTACCTTTTTTTTAGTGCATCGTGCCGCGTTTACACCCGACTATATTGCGGGGAGTAATTGGTTGATGCAGTATCCCCCAGCGAAAGCCGCGATTACCCAGTTGCAGGCAGGAATAAATCCCGCCTTGTCTCAAGTTATACAACCGTGTCGTGTATTTGAGACGGATGCTTTGATGGTTCTAGACGCGCAATGTATTATGAATCAAAAATTATGAATGGCATCGCGGAGAGCTTAGGGGTATATCATTTCTCTTTAATCGTGCCACGAATATATCCTGTTCCCTGTTCCCTGTTCCCTGTTCCCTAATCTCAACGGTAAACTTTAGTGTTGTCCGACTCCTTAGAACATGAAAGAAATTCGTCATCAGGTCATAATAGCTTGTGTGGCAATAACAATCATCTTAGGTTTATTTTTCCGCTTCGCTAACCTAGGAAAAAAGGTCTATTGGACAGATGAAATTTATACATCGGTTCGCGTCTCCGGACATACGATTCAAGAGTATAGTCAGGATAACTTCAACGGCGGGATGATTCAAGTTAAAGCCTTACAGGATTATCTACAACCTCGCCCCCAAAACGGCTTAAACGATACGATGAAGGCGTTGGTCAACAAATCCGAGCATCCGCCGTTATATTATTTAATGGCTCATTTCTGGGTGCGCTGGTTTGGCAATACTCCTCCTGTCACTCGCAGTTTATCCGCGTTAATCAGTCTATTGGTATTTCCGGCAATATACTGGCTGTGTCGGGAGTTATTTGAATCTCCGATAACCGGATGGATTGCCGTTTCCCTGATTGCCGTTTCTCCGGTTCATATCCTCTACGCCCAAGAAGCACGGCAATATAGTTTGTGGGCGGTAACTATATTACTATCCTGTGCTGCTTTATTTCGAGCAATGCGAATGAAAACACCAGGAAATTGGGTGATTTATGCCCTAACCCTGTCACTGGCACTCTATTCTCATTTACTCTCATTCCTGGTGTTAATCGCTCAAGCCATCTACGTCGCCGCCATGAATAGTTGGCGATTGACTCAACAGTTGAAGGCATATCTGTTAGCATTAACCGGAGCAATCGTGGCATTCTTACCCTGGTTTGTCCTAATTCGCGAAGTTAGAGCCACAGGTTGGACATCAAAAGATATCCCACTATGGGTTCTATTCAAGCGTTGGATGTTTAATCTAGCCGCTGTATTTTTTGATCCGCAAATTAGCTATGATAAGCAACTATTCGATATTCGCTATGGTATGGATAATGGACAATTTGGGTTGAACTATCCATTAACCTATCTCGTCATCCCAATTCTACTCCTAGTCGCTTACGCCATCTATTTTCTGATTCGCACCACGCCGAAACGGATTTGGTTATTTGTCCTGATTTTAATCAGTGTTACCGCACTCCCTTTAGCCTTACCCGATTTACTAGGGCGGGGACAACGTTCAACGATTGCTCGTTACCTCATCCCTAGTTTTGTGGGGATTCAGTTAGCGGTGGCTTATTTACTCAGCGTTAAAATAACTCCCGGCTTTGCCAAAAATCGACAACAGAAACTGTGGCAAGTGGGAACCGTTGTCTTAATTTCTCTGGGAGTTTTATCCAGTGCGGTAAGTTCTCAATCCGAAACCTGGTGGAACAAATACACCAATTACTATGACCCCAAAGTCGCTCGGATTGTCAATCAATCTCCTACCCCTTTAGTCATCAGTAGCAGTGTCGTGAGAACCACATCGCTGAGTTATTGGCTCAACCCCGAAATCCAACTAATGGTAATCGAAGCCCCCCCACTTCCCGACAATCTCAATCAATTTAGTGATGTATTTTTATTTCAACCCACCAATGACTTACGGGCTGAACTCGAACAGCAATCCCCCTATCAAATAAAACCCATCTATGAATTAGGATGGCTTTGGCAAATCTTGTCCCCTAATTAGGGTATGCTGAATAAATTGTGAGAGCTAACCGGATAAGTTGGGTTACTCTACCCTTCGGGAACTCCAAAGGAGTACGAGAAGGCTTCGCCTACGTTCCTCAACCCAACCTACTTTCTAATTAGGGTCTGCTGTTGGGAGTTGTAGGGTGATGAGGGAGAGACAGAAATTATCGTATATACTTTAAAGTTATTGCCTTGATTTACCGCCCCCCAGCCCCCCTTCTCCCAATACTACCTGAAGCGCTCCCTCTGCGAACCTCTGCGCTTTCCCTCTGCGAACCTCTGCGTTGAAAAAAATCGACTCTTCCCCTCTATAAACCGTTCAAAAACCCGTCTCTCTATGCCGAAAAACCACCCAAAAAAAACCCAACTCTCCCTCATCACGCATCAATCCCAACCCAGGGAAATTTTCTGGTTATCCCTCAGCCTCATCATTGCCACCAGTTATAGCCTGTTAGCCCTACAAAAAGCCTTCAATTCCCCTTATATTGTCCAAGATGACGCCAGACAACACGTCTTTTGGATGCAGCGATATATAGATTCCCAATTATTCCCCAATGATATCATTGCCGATTATTTCCAATCCGTCGTTCCCGTCGGCTATAAAACACTCTACCAACTCATCGCCAACCTAGGAATCGAACCCCTAACCCTGAGTAAACTCCTCCCCCTACTCCTCACCCTAATCACCACAATTTACACCTTTGCACTCACCCTACAACTCCTCCCCCTACCCATCACCGGATTTATTAGTTCCCTGCTAGTCAATCAAACCCTGTGGATGCGGGATGATTTAGTCTCCGCCACACCCAGAGCATTTGTCTACCCATTACTGCTGGGATTCTGGTATTATCTAATCAAGCGATCGCTAATTCCCACTTTAGGTGCGATCGCGCTACAAGGATGGTTCTATCCCCAAAGTGTCCTCATCTCCAGTGGAGTCTTAATTCTCCAGTTGGGGAAATGGCAAAGGGGAAAACTGCGACTGTCGCGGGAAAGGAAGGATTATTACTTCAGCGCGGCGGGTTTAATCGTGGCATTTTTGGTGATGTTACCCTACGCCATCACCACATCCGAGTTTGAGCCAATTATTACCGCCAGCCAAGCCCAACAAATGCGGGAATTCTGGGCGGGGGGGCGAGCCAGCTTTTTTACCGATAATTTCTGGGATTTCTGGTTAAATGGCGATCGCAGTGGACTTCTTCCTCGACGCCAATCCCTTCCCATCCTACTATACGCTGCCCTCTTATTACCCTTTTTCGGGAAAATTCCCCAACACTTTCCCCTAACCAGACAGGTAAAACCCTCAATCATCCTCCTCCCTCAAATTATCATCGTTTCCCTCAGCCTATTTTTTACCGCCCATCTGCTACTCTTCCACCTCCATTTACCCAGTCGTTATAGCGAACACACCTTACGACTCCTCCTCCCCATCGCCACAGGAATCGCCCTAACCATCTTATGTCATGGACTCTTCCAGAAAACCCAAATCCTCGCCATCGGATTAACCACAATCCTCGCCGGAATCCTGCTATTCTACCCCCTCCTCGTCACAGACTTCCCCAAAACCGCCTACGAAATCGGAACCGCACCCAAACTCTACCAATTTATCACCCATCAACCCAAAGACAGCCTTATCGCCTCCCTATCCCCAGAAACCGATAACCTCCCCACCTTTACCCACCGTTCAATTTTAGTCAGTTGGGAATACGCCATCCCCTATCATCTCGGCTATTACCTCCCCTTGCGCCAACGCGCCATTGACTTAATTCGCGCTCAATACAGCCCCAACGCAAACGAGATCAAAACATTCATCCAAAACAATACCATAGACCTTTGGCTCATCGACCAATCCGCCTTCACCCTCGACTACATCACCCACAACAAATGGATACAACAATTTCCAGATGTCGCCACAGAAGCCAGCCTCAGAATAGAACAAGGAACCCCCTTAGCCATTCCCCCCTTAATTCCAAAATGCTCCATCTTTCAAACCCAACGATTTATAGTATTAGATGCAAAATGTCTTTAAAGTCAAATAGTTCGTAGTTGCGCTTGTAGTTGCGCTTTAGCGCCATAAACGCTGATATTGTGAACTAAGGAGGTGGACACAATTAAAGTTAGCGGTGGAGATTAGGGAACAGGGAACAGGGAACAGGGAACAGGGAACAGAGAACAGTAAGGGTTTGAGGGTTGTTTACATAACTTAATCTAGTTAAGTTTATTTCCACCAACCTACTTATAGCAATCCTATTTGAGTTGTGTCCAAAAATCTGATAATTTTCGGGAATGGGTAATGGACTCCTAGCAATCTTATACTATAACTACCCAAATAGGAAAATCAGATTGGAGGATAATCCGTTGAAGACTGCTGTACCATCAAAAACTATCGATAGAGCCTTTTGCGCCTTAGTGATTTTTAGTCTATTGATTAACCTTTGGGGAATCAACTGGGGATTACCCAGTTTTAACGGCTGGGCGGCGGATGAACTCACCCCGATACGAGTACTAGAAGCCGTGGAACAAGGATTTGCCAATGGATGGCATTATAAATATCCACCGTTTCATTTTTATCTCCTCACCATTTTCTATTCCCCTATTTTACTCCTCCATCAATTGGGTGTGGTAAATGTCTATAGTTTACCCACCTATACCCTGTTATTTTATATCGGCAGAGTCCTCAGTCTGATCCTAGCCGCCGGAATTTTAAGGATTGTCTATAAACTTGGACAAGAACTCTATGATCAACAATCAGCATTCTTCGCCACAGTCATCGCTAGCTTAAATTTACCCTTTATTTATTATGCCAAAACCATTAACCTTGATATCCCCTATTTATTCTGGTTCATGTTATCGTTATTCTTTTATATCCGCATCTTAAAAGAGCAACAAACGAGGGATTATCTATTATTTGCAGCGACAGCCGCCATCACCGTTGCCACGAAAGACCAAGCCTATGCCTTCTATATCCTAACCCCTGGCTTTATTATATGGCAGCACTATCGCTATTTGCAGCACCGTAATCCATCCGTCACCCTAAAAAATGCCCTGAAAGACCGAAAAATTGTTCTTTCCTTAGGCGTAGGACTTGCCCTATTCCTCGCTATCCATAACGTTATATTTAACTTAAATGGCTTCTTTGCTCATGTCAATGATATTACATCAGGGGGCGCTACCATCAGTCCTCGATTTGAGCGAAATATATTGGGACACCTAACCATGTTTTGGCAAAGCTTGAGGCATATCCGAGTGTCTTTTGGCTGGCTTTTATACGGAATCTGCATCCTGGGTTTGCTCAAGGCTGTTTGGCAACGAAAACACTATTATCTCCTCTGTTTACTGATTCCGATTGCCTCGTATTATTTATTTTTTGTCAGCATTGTCATGTATAACGCCCTGCGTTATCTGTTTCCCGTCTGTCTCATTTTGGCATTTTTTGGCGGTAAGCTAATCGGGGATTTCCTCACCCCATCTGCCCAGCTATTTCGCGTTAAAGCTTTATCCATTATCGCTGTATTTATTTATACCTTTTTTTATGCTACATCCGTTAATGTATTGATGACCCATGATTCGCGATACTCAGTGGAACAATGGATGACAAAAACCTTTACCCCCAACGATTTTATTTTAGGAGCTGGTGACGCTAAATATTTACCTCGATTAGAAAAGTTTAGCTCAGAAAGTTTCAAGCGCCCGACTCTGGAAACTCTCAAGCAGAAAAATCCAGATTATATTATTGGCACGAGTGCCTACGATAGTCGTCGCTTTGAAGCAGGCACACCTAAGTATGAATTTTTCTCTAAACTAGAAACAGAAGAACTCGGCTACGATTTAGTTTTTCAGTATAAAGCTGACCCCCAATGGGATTTACTAAATCATCAAGAATTAGGTTATCGACATATCAATCGTATGTACGTTTACTCCAATTTCGATAAAATTAATCCAGAAATCAAAATTTATAAAAAGAGTAGTCAGTAAGTCAGCACAGTTTAACGTAAACGGTCATTTGTCATTTGTCCTGGGTAAGTGACCCGGATTTAGTATTAGATCCGATTACTACGTTTGTCAATCATATCTGCCAAAAGCGCAAACATACCGATTTGGGTAGCTGCGACAAAAAGAATCAGAGTCGATTCAGTTAAATCCTGCCGAATAAAGACATCTTGAAACAGGGAAATTAAAAAGCCGACAAAGAATAAACTAGCCACAGGAAAAAATATTCGCATTGGTGCAAAATATACGCCCATGCGGAGAATTAACTGAATAAATCCTAAGGTATCACGGATTGGCTTAATTTTACTTTTGCCCACTCGATGATAGTAATCAATCGGTTCGTAATGGACGATATAATTATTCGTGAGCATGGCAATTGTAATCGTGGTTGTAAAACTGAAAGTATCCGGGAGAATAGTCAAGAATCGTTCCACCACATTTTTGCGAAACACCCGCATTCCACTATTCAAATCAGGAATGCGATACTTCGTCACCCACTGGGCGAAGTGGACAAGAAACCACTTGGGAATCTTACGAATTCGGGAATAGCGAACATTAGCCCCAATTCGCGCCCCGACTACCATATCGGCTTGAATTGCCAGTTTCACTAAGTCGGGAATGCGTTCATTTGGATAAGTTCCATCGCCATCTGTAATCGCAATAATAGAGTATTTAGCACATCGAATTCCCGTCTTTAGCGCTGCGCCATATCCTCGATTGATTCCATGGCGAATCACTTGAATAGTTGGATACTGTTGTAAAATTTGAGCCGTGTGATCCGTCGAACCATCATCGACTACAATAATTTCCGAGTTGCACGGCACACATTTGAGAATTGTCTGCAAGTGTTCCAGTGTAGCAGCAATACTTTTTTCTTCATTATAGAGGGGGAGGACGACTGAAAAATCAGGGCAAGTTCCTGAAACTAAAGCGGATACCTCACCCCATCGCTGGCTATCTGGCATTATTTATCTATTCCCCTGATGAAATAAAAGTTGAGCTTATTTCAAGATACTATCATAACTGGCTTTTCCGTACTTGGGGAACAGGGAATAGGGAATAGGGAACAGTAAGGATTTGAGGCTTGTGAATATTTCTTAGTCCAGCGTACAGAATTTATGTCTAGGTACTTATCACCCTAAGTCCGGGCTAACCTCTCACTTAGGCGATAATTAAAAAATCCTTTTAAATCGGGGATAATAGTTTCGCCTAAGCAGAATAATTTTTGATGCCGTATGTTTGATGTTTTATGAGTTTGCAAAGGGATTTAATTAACGACGACTCTACACTCTAGACAACATGGCATGTTTGAGGGACTTGGGTCACTTGTTTGCGTGGGCTATTACCAACTTTATAAGATTTGACAACAGAAAGCTCTAAAAGCTGGGATGCATTTAGCCGTGAGTAGGGTTCAATGGATTCAGGCATGGCTTGGTAACAATGGGGACAGAACCAGTAGACTTGGTGAGAGCGAATGTGCCTGAGTAAGGTATGTGAACAACAAAGACAAGTATGATTAAACATCTTTTTCCTTCCTATTTCCAGTAGAGTTCAATTCCGGTACGATACCGTTATTGGCGTGGTTTGACGAGACTGTAGAGTGTGATACAATCTACGACAACTCTGCTTTATCTCTAGACTAAAACCGAAATCTGAGGAAATTCTGAGGATAAAAAGCTGTTTCAAAAGTTTATAGTTTCTGGACTGTAGCGAATCGGATAAGAGTATTAAAAGAGTATTAAATAAAAGCTATTCCATTTATTTTTGTGGTAAGCAATCAGGCGGATCAGGGGTCATGGTGTCAAACCAGGGCGTCAAAATAGGGATTCTGTGACGATCGCACTGTAGATAGGAGTATGCCTCAAACTGGGATCTACCGCATCAATGGCGGAATACCGAGTTGGGGCAAACCTCACACATGCGATCGCACAGAATACAGTATGGTTATCCATTACTCTGCTAGCAACCCCAGCCCAAGCCAACCCGCCAACCCAACGTCATGCCCATTTCAGGAACAAAAGGGGATTTCTGAGGCTTGTGCGTTTCTAGCCATCTTCAATGACTCCCTGGATGCTATGGTTGTTGCTGATAGTCAGGGACAATTACTCCGAGTCAATCGGGCGGCGGGTGAATTATTCAAATTGTCTAAGGATCAACTGCTGCATCACACGATATTGGAGACGACACCGATTAGTCTTCACCACTGGCGTTCCTTTCTCAGCCAAGGGCGAATCACCTATAAGTTTTGTCTGTGGCGTGCCGATGGCACTCAACGCGATGTAGAGTTAGAAGGTACCGCCAATATGTTACCCGATCATCATCTATTAGTGTTGCGAGATGTAACTGAACGTCAGCAAGCGGAAAAGGCATTGCAGCAATCCCAGCATGTGATTGAACAAATTAGTCAATCGATTTCCGCTATTGTTTATATCTACGACATCATCGAACAGCGGAATATCTATAGTAATCGCACCATTACTGACATTCTGGGCTATTCTCCGGAAACAGTACAAGCCATGGGAGACACCCTGTTTACGCAACTGATGCACCCGGATGATTTAGTCAAATTATCGGCACGAATTAAACGCTTGGCGACAGCGTCTGATCGAGAAATTATCGAAACCGAATACCGAATGCGTCGGGCGAATGGGGAATGGTGCTGGCTTTATAGCCGAGATACAGTATTTAGCAAAACCCCCGATGGCAAACCCCAACAAATTTTAGGCGTCGCCACTGATATTACCACGATAAAATTAGCCGAAGCCAAAATATTAAGCTTGAATGCTGAATTAGAACAACGGGTGAAAGAACGCACCGAAGCCTTACAGCAAGCCAATGAAGAACTCAAACGAGAAATTCGCGATCGCCAACATGCGGAAAAAACCTTACGCGAGAGTGAAGAACGATTCCGGTCTATTTTTGAGAATGTTTCGGTGGGAATTTCCCTGCTGGATCTCGACGGGTATATTCTAACCGCTAATGAAGCCAAGTGTCGGTTTTTAGGCTACTCTTCTGATCAACTTGTCGGGATGCATTTTTCTCGGTTGACTCACCCCGAAGATTTGTCTCTGGATGCTAATTTATTTGAGTCAATCGTGTGCGACAAACGCACCAACTACACCATTGATAAACGCTATCTGCGCCAAGATGGTGCTTGTGTTTGGGGTCGCATAACCGTATCTGTGATTAAACATGATGATGGTTCGCCGCGATATATCGCCGTGGTTTGTGAGGATATCAATGATCGCAAACAAATGGAAGAGGTATTGCGGGAAAGTCAGCAGAAATATCAAACCCTGTTTCAAATCTTTCCGATTGGTATTTCCATTACTGATAAAGGGGGAAATATTATTGAAGCCAATGAAGCCAGTGAAGAAATTTTAGGACTATCCCGCCAAGAACACACCAGTCGCACCTATGATGCTCCTAACTGGCAAATTATTCGACTGGATGGCACGCCCATGCCAGCCGCTGAATTTGCTAGTGTTCGCGCGTTAACCGAAAACCGAGTTATTGAAAATATGGAAATGGGAATCGTTAAAGCCCAGGATAAAATTACTTGGATTAGCGTCACCGCCGCCCCGATTCCCCTCCCCGATTACGGCGTTGCCATTGCCTACATTGATGTTAGCGATCGCAAGCGTATGGAAAAGGCATTACGGGAAAGCCAACAAAAATATAAAACCCTGTTTCAAATCCTGCCGATTGGGATTTCTATCACCGATAAACAGGGGAATTGGATTGAAGCGAATGCCGCTAGCGAGAAAATCATGGGGCTATCCGTTTCTGACCGAATTAATGCCAACTATGTGACGCCAAACTTGCAGGTAATCCGACCCGATGGCAGTATGATGCCCCGAACAGAATTTGCTAATGTTAAAGCCTTAATTCAAAACCAAGTGATCAAAAACCATGAATCGGGAATCGTTAAACCCGATGGAAAAATTACCTGGATTAGTGCCACCGCTGCCCCCATTCCCTTACGGGATTCGGGTGTGGTTGTTGCCTATTTAGATATTACCGAACGAAAGCAAGCCGAAGAAGCCCTCCAGAAAGCGAAAGAAGTGGCAGTTCGAGAAGCCAAACGCAGCGAAATTGCCAACCGTGCCAAAAGCGAATTCTTGACCAATATGAGTCATGAACTTCGCACGCCACTGAATGGTATTTTAGGGTATACTCAACTGCTCAAACAAGATACAACGTTAACCAATCCACAGCACCATAATTTGCACATTATTCACCAATGTGGTGAACACCTGCTCACGTTAATTAATGATATTCTCGACCTAGCTAAGATTGAAGCGCAAAAGATGGAACTCTATCCCACCGAGTTTCACTTGCCGAACTTCCTTAATAGTCTGGCTGATTTGTTTCAGTTACGTGCCCAACAAAAGGATATTATCTTTACCTATCAAGTGCTGTCACCCCTTCCTAATGGGGTGATGGCAGATAACAAACGACTGCGACAGGTTTTGTGTAATTTACTTAGTAATGCGATTAAGTTTACGGATCAGGGTGAGGTAACATTTACGGTGAGTGTTGTCAATCGAACCGATGTAAAATCGGCTTGTACAAATTATGCCCTTGAATCAAACCCGGGCGGGTTTTGTACAAACGTTACTATCAATAGTCAAAATCAAGTTCCTAAACCCGCCCCTACAAACCAGGTTTACTCGAGGGTGGCGAAGGGTCAACACTGTAAAACAATTCGTTTTCAAATTAAAGATACAGGTGTAGGGATTGATTCGCATCAATTAGCCCAAATCTTTTTACCCTTCCATCAAGTCAGTGATCAGAGTCACGCCACTGAAGGAACGGGATTGGGATTGGCGATTAGCCAGAAATTAATTCAACTGATGGGGAGTGAAATTAAAGTTAAGAGTATTCCCGGTAACGGCAGTACATTCTGGTTTGATATTAATTTACC
Organism: Coleofasciculus sp. C1-SOL-03; assembly: GCF_040220555.1. NCBI lineage: Bacteria > Bacillati > Cyanobacteriota > Cyanophyceae > Coleofasciculales > Coleofasciculaceae > Coleofasciculus > Coleofasciculus sp. C1-SOL-03. The sequence goes on along the minus strand of NZ_JAVJUO010000140.1, from coordinate 105,891 downwards.
CTTAGTCTCAGGATGGCATGAACCCAATCCCGCGACGAAACGCCGGATTACAGGTTTTAAAGGGAACAAACGCAAATTAATGATTGTGGATGATAATAAAGTTAATCGTACTCTCTTACGGGCGATGCTAAAGCCTTTAGGGTTTGAAATAATAGAGGCGATTAATGGTCAAGACTGTTTGCAGAAGGTTGTCGAATGTTATCCCGATCTAATTTTAATCGACTTAGTGATGCCAGAGATGGATGGATTGGAAACCACACGCCGAATGCTAGCATTACCCCAACTTCAGGATAAAGATATCGTGGCGATCGCGCTTTCTGCCAGTGTCTATCCCCAGATTCAGCAGGAGAGTCTCGCCGCCGGGTGTCGAGGTTTTCTCGCCAAGCCTGTGGAAAGCCAGCAACTTCTCGACGCGATCGCACTCCATTTAAACCTAGAATGGATTTATTCCCTACCCCAATCTCTCTCCCCAACGAAGGCGGCTACTCTGACGCAGACGCCGATTAATTCCCTACCCGCATCAGAAATTACAGCATTAGCTGATTTGGTTAAAATGGGGGATATCCAAGGCATTATCGAACGCGCTGAATCTCTAGCCCAACAAAATTCGCAATTTGAACCCTTGACAAGCCAAATTTGTCAGTTAGCGAGAGGGTTTCGATTGAAACAACTGCGGGAACTGATTCAAGATCATCTTGTTGATGGTTAATAGTTTATGGTTCATGGTTCATTGTATTCGGGAATTCTTGATTCCATCGTTCTAGCCAAACCATTACCCTATTAATCACTAAGTAGTCGGACAAAAGAAAACGGTACTTTATTAAGTTTTGTCAACCACCCTCAAATTCTTACTGTTCCCTGTTCCCTGTTCCCTAATCTCAACCGTTAACTTTAATTGTGTCCGCCTCTTATATGTCTTGGTTGCTTGCTTCATAATTCATCCTTTGTTATGACCCTTCCAGTTCCGGATAAAAGTAAACTGCTGATTGTCGATGATAACCCCACCAATTTAGGGTTTCTCTTTGAGTATTTAACTAAATCTGACTTCAAAGTCTTAGTCGCCTTAGATGGAGAAAGTGCGATTGAACAAGTGCAATATGCCCAGCCCGATCTGATTTTGTTAGATGTAATGATGCCGGGATTGGATGGATTTACAACCTGTAAACACTTCAAATCTGATCCATCTACTCAAGATATTCCCATAATTTTTATGACCGCGCTGTCTGATACAGTGGATAAAGTCCAAGGCTTTAAAATTGGTGCGGTTGATTATATCACTAAACCCCTGCAACCGGAAGAAGTCTTATGTCGGGTTCAAACCCATCTTGCCTTGAGAAACCTGCAAAAGCAACTCCTTGACCAAAATCAAAAACTATTGGATTCCCAAGAGAAAGAACGGCAAAGATCCTTAGAACTTGAGCAGGCATTAAAGAAAATACAACAAACCCAACTTCAACTCATTCAATCCGAAAAAATGTCAAGTTTGGGTCGGATGGTTGCTGGAATTGCCCACGAGATTAATAATCCGTTAAATTTTATCTACAGTAATGCCTCAATTACGAAAACTTATCTAGAAGAACTCTTACACTTACTTCATTCTTATCAACGTACCTACAACAATCCCAGCCCCGAAATTGTTGCAGAAACTGAAGCCATTGACCTAGATTTTTTGCAGTCAGATTTACCCAAAATCCTTAACTCAATGCAAGTGGGGGCGGAACGAATCTGTCAGATTATTCTGTTGTTGCGGAGTTTTTCCCATTTGGATGAATCCGATTTTAAATTAACGGATATTCATCAAGGAATTAATAATACACTGTTTTTGTTACAGCACTGTCTTAAGTCTCAGTCAGACCGACCCGCTATTCGAGTGATTAAAGAGTATAGCGATCTGCCTAAAATTGCCTGTTATGGGGGTCAGCTTAACCAAGTATTTACATCTCTTATCACCAATGCCATTGAAGCCATTGATCAGGAGAAAGAGAAATGGAGAACAGCCAACAATGGGTTTGAAGCGAATCCGCCAACACCAACGATTTGGATTTGTACGGAAATTAAAGACAATGCCAATGTAGTTATTAAAATTGCCGATAATGGTTCAGGGATGAATGATGAGGTCAAACGCCAAATCTTTGATCCCTTTTTTACGACAAAGCCTGTGGGTTCAGGAACAGGTTTAGGGTTGGCGATTAGTTATCAGATTATTGTCGAAAAGCATAAAGGTAAGTTACAGATGAATAGTCAACGGGGAAAAGGGACAGAGTTTGTGATTGAGATTCCTCTAGATTTGAATGAAGAGTAGATATAAGTTCCATTAAATCCCACCTCGTTACACCGCCTTGAAATCAATTTCAAGGCTTATAGCTAAAGTCCGTTAAAACGGACTGGGACAAGTTATAGCAGATTTCACGTTGATCAGGTACAGCCTTAAGCAAGATCCCCGACTTCTTGGAGAAGTCGGGGATCTGTCTGTGAAATAAGTCTTGTGGTGAGGGGGAGCTGGGGAAGCTGGGGAAGCTGGGGAAGCTGGGGGAGCAAGGGTACATTTTCCCTGAGCAAGGTGATGTCATACTTATGAAGGATGCTACCCCATTTCCTTGCACTTTATCAACTGTCCATACGCCTCAAAGTATTGATGGATCAGGGTTTCTGGGTTGTGCAGCAAGCCCTAATTATGGGTATTCAACCGGACATGATATTATTAATTTTACGGGGATTTTTTTGATAATTAGCAACGTGTAAGTATTCAACCGAACGTTATATGAAAAATGGATAACCTATGTCCTACAGCCAGTTTACACTTGCCAAAGCCGTAGCAGAGTTTAATCTCGTCTTGGTTGAGGTTCCGCAATTTCTGCCGGAAGTTGCTCCGGTTATACCGTCACCCACATTAACGGAATTCCTAGAAACGAGTCTACCTTTAACCGCCACAGGGAGTGAAAAGGCACGATCTGAGGGTATTATTTACCCAATTCTCTGGGAAGTCAAACGCCTTTTATCGTCTCAAGTTAGCTTGTTTTCAGGAGAAGAGTTTGATGTCGATCCCACTGTGGGTTTAAATGGGGTGTGTGATTTTATTTTGTCTCGTTCAGTTGAGCAACTGTTTATTCAAGCCCCAGTGGTTATATTAACGGAAGCAAAGAAGGCAGATATTCGCACGGGATTAGGTCAATGTGTGGCGGAAATGGTAGCGGCGCAACGGTTTAATGCGGCGGCGGAACGTTCGATTACAACCGTGTATGGCTGTGTAACCAGTGGTACGCAGTGGCGGTTTCTGAAGCTGGAGGGACAAACGGTAACGATCGCGCTAACTGATTATCCGTTACCCCCAGTTGATCAGATTCTGGGATTTCTAATTTGGATGGTTAGAGACGGTTAATTGTCGGGGCGGGTTTAGCCGTTTACTGAACGGGTGTACCAATAACTGATCAACAAAACCCGCCCTCTTTTTGTTTCTGGAGGGACAAACGGTAACGATCGCGCTAACTGATTATCCGTTGCCCCCAGTTGATCAGATTCTGGGATTTCTAATTTGGATGGTTAGAGACGGTTAATTGTCGGGGCGGGTTTAGCCGTTTAATTGACGGGTTTACCCACAACTGATCAACAAAACCCGCCCTCTTGTCGTTTCGATTTGAACTATAGCGCTACGCGCTAGGCAATGGGCAATAGGCAATGGGCAATAGTGCAGAAAAAATAACAAATGACATAGGACAAATGACGAATGACAAATTACGCTGTCTTGAAAAAGCGGATAATTTCGCGAACGTGATCCAGGAATTGACTATCTGTGGTTAATTGCGCGATCGCTTGTTGGGCTTCCCGGGCTAAACGCTTGTGTTCAGCCTCATTCTGGGCTTCGAGTTGATCAAAAGAAGCGCGGAGTCGGGCGATATCTTTGCGGCTTTCTTCCCAGTTACGGTTCTGTCTCGCTACCCAAGACTGCTCATTTTCGGGATCAAGTTGGGGTTGAATCTGTCTGATATCCTGTTCTAAAAGCATCACGCGATCGCGCAATTGGTACACATCCTCACGAGGATACTTAAACTCCTGGCGAATCATCGCTAAACGGGCGGCTAAATACTCATAGAGTCGAATCGCTGGGCGTAAGGCGGTTAACAACAATGCCGCACCGGAACTAACATAACCCACCGCACTAATCCCCGTAGCCGCTAGCGTGTAAAGTCCAATCGCAGATAAAATATGTAAAGCTATCGCCACCCAGAGCGATCGCGTTGCTACCACTTGAGCATAATTCACCTGTTTGGTGTCAATCTGTATCCCCTTTTCCGCCGATTGCGCCGCATCTGCCAAAACCGACTTGGCTTCAAAGTGGACATTCCAGGGAACTGTCACAACCACCAACAGCCACCAAAAGCTGGCAACTCCAATCACCCAATCCAGAAAATGTCCGGCGCTGATATGCAACCATTGTAGGATGCCAAATATCAGTAGGGTGATGATTCCCAATGCGCCACTCCATCCGATAAAGTTGAATAACATATCCTGTGACCTGTAAGTGTGAAACGTTTTCCCCGATCATGGGTAAGGGTTCCAGGAACAGGGGTTCAGCTTGTGATAGTTTCTCTTGTTTCACAGGGGTACACCTGATCGGATTGATTGTTACGAGATATTAAATAAACCCTAAGTACCGAGGAATCTGGGAAACTTTTATAGGTCTAAGTCATCACAGACTTTGTGCAGAGGAAAGTTTTGAAGGACTATAAACCTACAAGGATTGAAGCGGACAAATGAGAAAGCGTGCATTTTTTACACAAGTAGCCACCCTAGCCACAATCGCCCTATCTAGCCTAATCGCCAATAAATCCGTGGCGGCGACATTTGAGCAAATTCCGGTTGATCAAAGCAAATTTATTGCGGTTGCTGCACCTTTTGGCGAGAGTTCCCATCAACTGCTGATTATTGAACAAAAAAGCAATGCGCGGCAGTGTTGGCGTGAAAGTGGCAGTAATCCGGTTATCGTTGATCCCTTATTATTAAACTTTGACTTTAGCGGAATTTGCGGACGTAGTACCGATAGTAATGGCTATTCAATCCGCATGGCGGGTGAAGATTTGGGCTTAGATTATTTACTCAGAATCGTTGAACGCGATGGGGAATTAGTATTGGTAGGGACCAATAGCCGCGATCGCAGCGCCCCAGAGGTTATAGTGGGTAGAACCCAAGGATTAGCGAATGGGTTTGTCAAGATCGTTTTAGAACCCGGTTGGGACTTTGCCCGACGTTCCTATCAAGGTAAACCATTGGGTCATATTTATCTGGCAAATAGTCAACCCTTAAGCAGTATTGGTACAGGTGGCGGTTCCGGTACAGGGTCTAACCCAGGTACAGGTTCCGGTACGGGGTCTAATCCAGGGTCTAACCCAGGCACAGGTTCAGGAACTGGCAATCCAACAGTGACATTTCCCGATGTTGCCAATGACATTTATGCCAATGAAATTCAGCAAGCCGTGGCAATGGGATTTATTGCCGGATTCAGAGAGGATAACACATTCAGACCGCAAGCGGCTTTAACTCGTGAACAATTGGTTTCGATTATTTTTGAGGCACTGAATCAACTTCCCAACGCTGATTTAGAACTGCCTGATCAAGTTACCTTTGCCCCTTATCCTGATGTTAATCCCTCTCGATGGAGTGCGGCAAAAATTCAATGGGCGCGGGATAATAATATTATCAGTGGTTATGCGGATGGCAAATTTCGACCCACCCAACCTGTAACTCGTGCTGAACTGATGGCAATGGAACGACGGGCGGCGGAGTTTGCGCTAACCCTGCAAGGTCAGCCACCCACGCTGACAGCCAATCAGTCTGCTTTACAGTTTAGCGATATTCAGGGTCATTGGGCAGATGCGCTGATTACCCAAATGTCGGCTTATTGTCGAGTGGCGTCTCCGTTGAATGAAAGGGGAAGTGCTTTTTCTCCCAATAGCCAAGCCCAACGGAATTATGCGGCGGCGGCGACGGTGCGAATGCTTAATTGTGTGAAATGATTTGTCATTCGTCATTGGTCATTGGTCATTGGTTATAGCACTACGCATTGAGGTTAGGACAATAAAATTGGGTAAAAAGGGAATAGGGAATAGGCAATAGGCTGCCCGTAGTGCGATAAATCGGATTCTCTTGCTCCCCTCTTGCTCCCCTCTTGCTCCCCTCTCCCAAGCTTGGGAGAGGGGCTGGGGGTGAGGGCTGGCTTGGGTGAGGGCTGGCTTGAGACCCGCTGCAAAAATGAACACAATTGACCGATAAAATTTATCGGGTCGCCCTGCATCAGGTATCAGAAAAACCCAGAAAAATAGACATGAACCCTTGCCTAAAATCAACCCATTAATTTTATCGACGTAACCCTGAATCGCGTAGGATTAATTATCGGAAACTGTCACATCAATTCTATCGATATCAATTCAACGGTAGGGGCGACCCGCTGCAAAAATGAACACAATTGACCGATAAATTTTATCGGGTCGCCCTGCATTAGGTATCAGAAAAAACCAGGAAAATCGACATGAACCATTGCCTAAAATTGACCCATAAATTTTCTGGTCAAAACGCAACAATCAACACTATTTCAACGGTGATGTCACGGTAAAGGTTGTGTGGTCTGGGCGGGTTTAGTTACATCTGGGTGAGGGGAAAAACGATAATAGTGAAACCCGCCCCTACACAAACACCTTCATCAAAGGTATGGGTCAACCATCAACACTATTCAACGGTAAGGTAACAGTAAACGTTGTGCCGACATTAACTTCACTGTCTACCCTAATTTCACCGCCATGAATGTCCACGCAGCGCTTGACGATGGACAGTCCTAAACCTGTTCCTTTAATTGTGCCGACATTGCTGGCACGATGGAAGGATTCAAACAGGTTCTTTTGTGCCTCTGGAGGAATGCCAATTCCACTGTCTTGAATCTGGAACGTGACACTGGTATCGCTACTGAATAAATTAAACTTAACCACGCCGCCTTCGGGGGAGTATTTGACCGCATTCGCCAGTAAATTAGAGAGGATGTGGCGCAATAGGTTAACGTCTAGACAAGCCTCGCTGACTTCACCTTGGTGGTTAAAGATAATTTGGTATTGTTCCCCAGCATTGGTCTGGATTTCTTCGACTAAGTTATGACAAAATTCAACTAAATTGATGGGAATAAGTTGAAGATCAACTTTTCCAGACTCGGCTCGACCAATCAGTAAAACGTCATCCAACAACTGGATCATCTGGTTTACGGATAGTTTAATTTGCCGCAAATGCTTTTCTTTTTTGGCGTCCATGCTATCCCGACAATAGCGTTCCAGCAGATCATTTGAGGAACTAATTGTGGTGAGGGGGGTGCGGAATTCATGGGAGGTGATGGCGATAAACTGAGTTTTCAGTTGGTTTAATTCTTTTTCTTTGGCTAAGGCTAACCGCAGCCGTTCTTCAGACTGATGGCGCGAGAGGGCAATTTCAATCGTGGTTTGCAGTTCGTCTTCTTGGAAGGGTTTGAGCAGATAACCAAAGGGGGCGGTTATTTTGGCTCGCTCTAAGGTATGTCCATCACCATGGGCAGTCAGATAGACGACGGGAATATTTAGACGTTGACTAATCTCCTTGGCGGCTTCAACTCCATCCAGTTTTCCGGGGAGTCGGATATCCATGAGAACTAAGTCGGGTTTGGTTTGAGTTGCGGTGGCGATCGCCTCTTCTCCCGTCGTCACTATCCCCACGACGTCATACCCTAATGCCTGCAAAGTGGTTTCAATATCAAAAGCCACAATTTCTTCATCTTCTACAATCAGCAGCTTCGCATTCGATATCATGATGATTGCTTCCTTGTTAGTCCAAAGTGGGTTAAGTTAACTCAGCATTGCCCCTCCTAGACAAGTTTATATCCTGGCTAATATATAAGATAATTTTATTGATATATCCACAACCAATTATGTATTTTAGGATACATACCTGGCTCGATGCCAAAAAGTTAAAGGTTGTTTATGAGAAGGAGCAATTCTGGTTAAAGCTAAAAACAATTATAAATTGAGTTCCCTGTTTGCGATCGAGTTTGATCTCACCGTTGAGTTGCTTAGTCAATCGGCACACAAGCTGTAAGCCTAGAGACGAGGTTTGCCTAAAATCCACGTCCTCTGGGAAACCAATGCCATTATCACCGATAATCAAGCATAACTGTTCTTGGTGGACAGAGGATAGAGAGTCTGAAGTGGCGTTTGTTAAGTTGTTTTCCCCATCTTCCCTATCTCCAATGGCACTGACTTTAGAGTTTGTAGTCAGCGCTTCAGCGCTTATGGCACTAAAGTGACTACTACGAACCCAGCTTAAGTCAGCGACATTCCCCCCATCTCCCTGATCCTCCCCTTCGCCTTCATTCGTTCCTCCTACAGTCTGGAGAGTGATGCCAATCTCACCATTGCGGGAGTCGGGGAAGGCATATTTTAAGGAATTGGATACTAATTCATTAATAATTAACCCACAGGGAATGGCGGTATCAATCGACAGCGAAACGGGAGCAATCGTCAGATTAAAGGTAATCCCTTTTTGCCTTGCTCCATAGCAGCGAGAGAGAGAATCGACCAGACTTTGGATATAAGCGCCAAAGTTAATCTTAGATAAATTCTCAGACTGATACAGTTTTTCGTGAATCAGTGCCATGGCTTGCACTCGATTTTGACTTTCTTGCAAAAGGTCTAAGATTTCGGGTGCTTTCAGTTTTCTTGTCTGTAAGCGCAACAAGCTGGAGATAATTTGTAGATTATTCTTGACCCGATGGTGAATTTCTTTTAGCAGCGTTTCTTTTTCAATTAAGGACGCTTGAATTTGAGCTTCTGCTTGCTGGCGTTGGGTAATATCGCGCCAGGTTACGGCTAACCCATCATCGAAACGAACAGCACGAATATCGAAGGCTTGTCTCAAGTGTTGAGAATGGGATAAATCATCATCGAAGAGTAATTCTTTAACCAACGGTTGACCCGTTTCCATAACCTGACAGTAGGCATCGAATAACTCATCTTGATAAGCAGGAGGCAAAACTGAGTAGATTCGTTGACCGATCTGCACGGGTTGAGTAAAGCAGTTAGACCGATTCGTAGCATCATTAATATACTCAATCACAAAATCAATAATTTGACCCGAATCATCACGAATCGGTTTATACAAACCAAAGCAATCTAATATATTATCCAGTGAAGTTTGGAATCGGTGTTCACTTTGGCTTAATTCAGATTGCAATTGATGCTGGTGAGTCATATCTTCGATCATGGCAACACAAAATACAGGTTCGCCAATCAAGTCGCGCAGCACCGCAACGGTTAGATTTGCCCAGACAATCTCACCATTCTTTTTAAAATAGCGCTTCTGCATCCGGAAACTATCGATTTGACCCTGATCAATTTGTTCCATGTAGTGTAAATCACGTCCTAAGTCATCAGGATGGGTAAAATCGTCAAAGGTAAGCGACTTTATTTCTGACTCAGAATATCCCAGCGTCTGATAATAAGCGGGATTGACTTGAATAAACTGATGGGTATGAAAGTTGATCAGGGACATACAAATGGGAGCATGATCAAAAATTTGCCGGAATTGTTGTTCTCTTTTTTGTAAGGCGATTTCTGTTTGTTTACGCTCTGTGATATCCTGAGCAATTCCGGCAATGCGGTAAATTTCACCTTGTTCATTGTAGATGGGAAAGGCGCGATCGCGAATCCAACGAATTTCCCCATTGGGTCGTATTATCCGATACTCTTCATCATACGTGCCTAACACCTCTTTAGAGATAGCGCTGCCAATGCGATCGCGATCATCGGGGTGAACTCTATGCAACCAAGATAGGCAATCCTCATCAAAAGAAGCACAGGGTTGATCCCAAATTGTTTCGTAAGCCGGACTAATATAAATGTTTTTGGTCTTCTCTACATTTGTCATCCAGAAAACATCCTGAATATTCTCAGCAAACTGACGAAATTTTTCTTCACTCTGGCGTAATGCGGCTTCAGTTTGCTTGAGATTTGTGATATCGAGAATTGTTCCAAATACACCAATGATCTGGTTGTCTGAGTTTAAAGTCGGTTTCCCTTTAGCGAAAATGTGGCGAATTGAACCATCAGGACGAATCAGTCGATAGTTTAATTTGTAGGGTTGCTTATGTTGGATACTATAGGCAACGGTTTGGGTAAAATGTTTGCGGTCATCAGGATGAGTAATCTGGTGTATCAGTTGTGTATAAGTCGGTTCACCGTGATGGGGATCTCGACCAAAAATCCGGAATGTTTCGGCTGACCAAGTAATTTTATGAGTCGCCATATCATAATGCCAATGACCCAGATGAGCTAGTTCTTCTGCTTCTGCAAGTTTAGCTTGACTTTGGCGTAAATTTTCTTCAACTTGCTTGCGATCGGTGATATCTTCAGCAATTCCTACATTGCGGTTAATCTGTCCAGAATCATCGAGAATTGGCAAAGTACGCGCCCAAATCCAACGCTGTTCACCATTGGGTTGAATAATCCGATATTCTTGCTCAAAGGGTTTGTCCCAGACGTGAGTTTGCCATTCGGTAATCACGCGATCGCGATCCTCCGGATGAATCCTATCTTGCCAAGAATTTGGCTGTTGATAGAGGGAGTCACAAGAAAGTCCCCAGATTTTTTCGTAAGCTGGACTGACATAGATCATCTGGTCAACCGTGCGGATAAATAAGACTTCCCGCAGGGTTTCGGCAATTTGGCGCAAGTTTTGTTCGCTTTCTTTTAATTTAGTGTTGACGCGCTGACAAGATTGAATTTCTTTAACCAATTTCTGACTGGTGTGGCGTAAATCCAGGGTGCGCTGATTCAGGTTAGATATCAGTATTTTATTGAAGAAGTGAGAAAGATTAAGTTCTGCTTGTCTGCGTTCGCTAATGTCCAGGCTACTGCTGATTAACCGATAAATCCGCGACTCTTGATCATATAAAGGCGTGAGCGTGGTTAACCACCAACTATCCTGAGATTGGCAATAATTTTCATAGACAATTGCACGTCTCTCCTGAACGCATCGAGTATAGTTATCCACGATAGCAGTTGCTTCATCCGCCGGAAAAATCTGTTCAGGGGATTTGTTTTTTACTTCCTCTAAACCTTTACCCATCCATCGTTCAGATGCCGGATTCATCTCCACGAAACGAAATTCATTAGAGGGTAAAACATCAATTACCGTAATCGGATGAGCAACGCCTTGATAAATACTCTCTAGGAATTGATTTCGTTGTTGAAGTTGGGCGTGGGTTTGTGGTTCCATTTTTCACTAAAGTGGCTAGGGTGTAGGGGCGGGTTTGACTACTATTGTGTCTTATCTCACCCAAATACAGCAGTTTGCTCTGCTATGCGGTACATTTTCGATCCCCCTAAATCCCCCATGGAACAAAAAGCGAAGCATCCTTTGGTCTCCCCCTTTTTAAGGGGGACGGAAGGGGGATCTAAAAGGGGGACTTTGATCTCCTGTACTTTATTACAGAATTAAGCGCTGTATAACTAAACCCGCCCTGACTTGACCCTTAGGTAGATTGGCACGTATTGGAAAATGTGCTAAAAGTCAACATAACAGAGTTAGATCGGATAGATATCAATATCTGCATCCTGCGATCGCGGCTACCCTAGCCCTCCTGCTTCCCTGTTTCCTATTGCCTATGTCTAACAAAACCCTAGGTTTAGATACTCCACTGTATAAATACCTATTATCGGTGTCCTTGCGAGAACCCGATATCCTGCAAAAATTACGGCAAGAAACCGCCACCCATCCAGATAGCGCCATGCAAATCGCCCCGGAACAAGGGCAGTTTATGGCATTATTGGTTCAGCTCATGGGTGCCAAGAAAACCTTAGAAATTGGCGTATTTACAGGTTATAGTGCTTTAGCCGTCGCCTTAGCCTTACCCGATGATGGCAAAATTGTCACCTGTGATGTGAGTGAAGACTATACCGCCATTGCCCGTCGTTACTGGGACGCCGCCGGAGTCTCGGATAAAATAGACTTGCGATTAGCACCTGCTTTAGAGACATTAGACGACCTATTAGCCGCAGGACAAGCAGAAACCTTTGATTTTGCGTTTATCGATGCCGATAAAGTCAATTATCTAGCCTACTATGAGCGATCGCTGCAATTAATTCGTCCAGGGGGTTTAATTGCCATTGATAATGTCCTCTGGGGTGGGCGAGTGGCTGATCCTCAGATGCAAGATAAAAACACCGCCGCGATTCGGGCATTGAATCAAGCCATTAGTCAAGATGAACAGGTAATCTTAAGTTTAGTCCCCATTGCCGATGGATTAACCTTGGCATTGAAGCGGCGGTGAACTGATAAACTTGATCATTATAAGTAAGTAAGTCAGACAAAAGAAAACGGTACTGTATTAAGTGCAAGTAAATCGCCCTCAAACCCTTACTGTTCCCTGTTCCCAGTTAAGAGTTCTCTAATCTCAACCGTTAACTTTAATTGTGTCCACCTACTTATGAGTGATCCCAAAGCCGTTAAATTCATCATTCAACAAGGAATGCGCTGTTTGCAGGGGGGAGACTTTGACGCCGCCGTCGCCCTGTTCCAAGATGCGGTGAAGCTTACCCCGGAAAATGGGGAGGTTTGGGCAAGTTTGGGACTCGCCCTGGGACATTTGCAGCGACATGAAGAAGCGATCGCCAGTTTTGACCAAGCGGGGGTGTTAAATCCCCAGGATGCGAGTATATGGTTGAATCGAGGCATCGTTTTGTCAGACTGGGGAAAGCATGAAGCCGCGATCGCCAGTTTCGATCAAGTGATTGAACGAGAACCCCAGCATCCTGAAGCCTGGAACTCTCGCGGGACTTCCCTGATGATTCTGGGACGCAACAAAGAAGCCTTGGCAAGTTTCGATCAAGCGATCGCCTGTAATCCCAACTACGATAAAGCCTGGAGTAATCGCGGTAACGCCTTAACCAATCTCGGACGCCACAAAGCCGCCCTCAAGAGTTTCGACAAAGCCCTGCAAATTAGTCCCAATCACCCAGAAATCTGGTACAACCAAGGCTGTCTATTGATGCAACTCCAGAAACGGGACGATGCGATCGCGTCTTTTAACAAAGCATTGGAACTCAAACCTAATCATATCGGCAGTTGGATTAATAAAGGGATCGTCATTTCGGAAATGGGTCGTGAAAAAGAGGCATTACTCTACTACGAGAAAGCGTTAGAATTCGACCCCAATGAAACCCATTGCTGGAATAATCGAGGACTTACTATGCGGCGATTGGGACGTTTACAAGATGCTGTCGCTAGCTATGATCGGGCGTTAGAATGTATGCCTGAGAATTATGAAGCGTGGGACAATCGCGGCTATGCTTTAGTTAAGATGGGGCGCTATCGGGAGGCGATGGCAAGTTTTGACAAGGCGTTAGAAATGAATCCTGATCATATTAACGCGGTTTATAACAAAGGGTATTGTTACGCCGCCCAAGGTAAAGTGACATTGGCGGTGAATTATATTGAACAGGCGATTAAGGTAAATCCCCAGAAATACCTACCCGTCGCTCAAACTGACCCCGATTTAGCACGATTACGGAAAAATAAGCGGTTTCAGAAGCTAATTGGGCGTGGGAAGGCTTAAGCTGTTTAGCACTTAAACTTTAGGATCAAGAATAATATCAAGAATTGCACAATCCTTGTAGTGCAACCATCTTGGTCGTTACCCATACTTTTTAGACATTCAACCCAACCTCTATGCAGCCTTTAACAATTGGGGAGGAATCAATAGCAGGTGCATCTCGTTAAAGGGAATAACCAGGAAATCCTCAAAGTGATTTGGGGGAGCAACGCACCATAATTTTCAATTTGGTGTGGGAGGATGTCACTAACTGATCCGGATTTGGGGGAGTTGGGGAAGAATAAGCCATTAAAGGCGTTGATCAAGCAAGTGAGGAGACAAACCGAAGCCGTGAACGATCGCGGTTCTGATTGCCCTACCCTAAACCCTAAACCCCCCATTCTTTCCCAACTCCGAATGTATTGCACTCAATCGAGAATCGTGAGAACGTTTCCCCTCAACGCTGCAACCTTTAAACCCAGGTTAAAAGCCTCTCATAGCAAAAAATACATCGATGAGTACTCTCCTTCTAGAAAACCCTCAAGCCGCAAACGTTAGTTACAATCATCCCCTGGAAGTCACCACCCATGAAGCTTGGTATAATCTGGGTATTGTATTGATCCAGTCTGGACAGTTTGAAGAAGCGATCGCTACCCTGGATCAAGTGTTAGAACGTGAACCGAACTTGTATCAACTGTGGTATAATCGCGGGATTGCACTGGATAAGGCAGGACGCCATCAAGAGGCGATCGCTAGTTACGACAAGGCGGTGAAATTGCAACCCGACTTTTATCCCGCTTGGTACAATCGAGGCAATGCCCTAGTGAATTTAGAACAGTATGAAACGGCAAGCATTAGCTATGATAACGCCCTAGACCTTAAACCGAACCTACATCAAGGGTGGTACAACCGAGGCAATGTTCTGTTTAGCTTACAACGCTTTACCGAAGCCATCGCTAGCTATCAAGAAGCCCTAAAAATTAAGCCAGATAAATACGAAGCCTGGTATAACCAAGGACATGCTTGGGTACATGTAAAACAGTACCAAGAAGCCCTCGCCAACTATGACGAAGCCTTAAAAATTAAACCCGATGCTCATGAAGCTTGGAACAACCGAGGAGGAGTGCTATATCGCCTTGACCGTTTTCCAGAAGCCGTGGCGAGTTACAATGAAGCCCTGAAACTTAAGTATCAACAACCCAGTACTTGGTATTATCGGGGCAATGCTCTTGTCAACTTGAGACACTTTCAAGATGCTGTAGCCAGTTATGACGAAGCCTTGAAAATTAAGCCCGATAAATATGAGGCTTGGTATAATCGAGGGTATGCATTTTTACAATTAGAAGACTACTCAGAAGCATTGGTTAGCTTTGATAAAGTGATCGCGTTAAAACCCAACAATGCGAATGCGTTTTACAATAAAGCCTGCTGTTATGCCTTGCAAGGCAATGTTGACCAGGCGATCGAAAACCTACAAAAAACGCTTAATCTGAGTCCTGATCAATACCGAGAGTTAGCTAAAAATGACTCTGATTTAGCGAGTATTCGGCAGGATCAGCGATTCCAACAATTAATCTAGTGCCATGACCCAGCTAAAATTGTGCAATAGATTTTACTGTTAGAATGGGCGCACGCCGTGCGCCCCTACAATTCTAATTCACCATTTTAGGTGGGTCAGCCCAGTAGGGTGCGTTAGCGCAGCGTAACGCACCATTCTATCTGTGGTTTCCCCAGCTTCCCAGACGTAGCATGCTACGTCTCTACATGCTTCTCCCACCACTATCTAGCTGTTGAAACTTCGGCGGGTAGGTATTTCTCAATCATCTGACGGTATTCGCTTTTTTGTTTTAATCCCTTGAGTTGATCTAAAATCTCTTTGTCTTTAAAAAATTGTACCGTGGGAGTCCCAGTCACCATGGCATTTTCCGCAATTTCGGGTTCTGCTTCAATATCGACCTCGACAAAGTGAATTTTGCCCTCATATTCATCCACCACTTTATTTAAAATTGGCTTCAGGGTATGGCAAGGACCACAGTTGGGTGACACATACTTAACCATAATCAGGCGATCGCTCTCATGGAAGAGTTTGCGTAAGCCATAACCGCCAACATGCCGGGTTTTGTTGATATCAAAGGTTGCTTCTGTATCTGCTATCGGTTTCTCATCCGCCGTCTGGGTAGGTTGTTCAGATTCGGGTTGCTGGTGATACTCCTGAATCAAGTTATTGGCAGACAACCAGCGTTCGGCTAACATAGCTGCCATACAGCCCGTTCCCGCCGCCGTAACCGCTTGGCGAAATTCATGGTCTTGCACATCACCCGCTGCATAAACCCCTTCTACGCTGGTTTCCACAGAACCCGGTTTGGTAATAACATAGCCCACGTCATCCAGGTCAAGTTGTCCTTGAAACAGGGAGGTATTGGGAGTGTGACCGATCGCGTAAAATAATCCTTTAACCTGTAACTCGCTCTCCTCACCGGTTTGGTTGTTATGGAGTTTAACCCCACTCATCCGACCCTTTTCGCCAAACACATCCACCGCCTCGGTATTCCAGTGAACGGTGATATTGGGGTTATTTAACACTCTATCTTGCATGGTTTTCGATGCCCGCAGTTGGTCACGACGCACCAATAAATGCACATGATCCCCGTATTTGGTTAAATACACCGCTTCTTCCGCCGCCGAGTCACCCCCACCCACCACGGCTAGGGATTGACCATGAAACAGGGGAGTCGCACCATCGCAAATCGCACAGGCGGAGATTCCATGACTCCAGAATTGATGTTCACTGGGGAGTCCTAAACGTTTGGCGGTGGCACCGGTGGCAATTACAATACTGTGGGCTTGGACTTCTCGCTCATCAGAACGGATAATAAAAGGACGCCGACTCAAATCTACAGACGTGACATCCTCGGTGTAGCATTCTGTCCCCCAGCGTTCAGCTTGGGCTTTCATCCGTTCCATCAGTTGCGGACCGGTGATCCCTTCGGGGAAACCGGGAAAGTTCTCTACATCAGTTGTCGTCATTAACTGACCGCCAGGAAGTCCCCCGGCTTGGAAGCCTTCAAACATTACGGGTTTAAGGTTAGCACGGGCGGCGTAAATGGCAGCGGTGTAACCCGCAGGACCTGAACCGATAATCACCAAGTTTTCTACAGTAGGATTAGGCATATAAATAAACTCATAACGACTCCGTTTAACGTTCTAGTATAGCGGTTTTTGAGGGTTGAGTTGGAAATTATCTCCCTTCAATCCCCTGTTGCAACATTTGTTTGGTGAGAAGAGAGGAAGGGATGTTCAGGGTATCGGGGTAAGTTTTCAAGATGGTTTCAACGGTAGCTTGCCATAAATCAGAGAGGACTTGACGCCAAGCCTGACGCTGGATGGTATATGATTCCTGATTACACCATTGTGTGATCGCCTCGGATAAATCTTCAATCTGATCCGGTACAGGTGCAACCCACTGCTTTAACTGTGCCAAATCTTGGGCTGAAAACAGGTCACGTTGGTTATTTAAGAGTTCGATAAAAGCGGCAAACTTTTGTTGCTGAAATAACCCTTCTGTCTGTTGCACAACCTCTAGCGGTAAATCTTGCAACTGGGCAATTTGCGACAAACTTAAGCCAAATTCTATCATGCGCGGTATCGCGGTTAACTTGGCTTTCAGTTCACCCCGGTACTCACCTATCTGCTCACCTTCTTCTAAGGCTTCTTGATAAACTTTAGTCTGCTTGAGTTCACTTAAGCTGAACATTGCTTCAATCTCCTCGCGGCTTTTGTGTGGTAACTTGTAAACAATGATTGTCTCAATTAAGTTGATCAGGTTGCGCTGAGTTGCTTGATCATCGATTTGGGCTTGAGCTTGTGCGATTAAGCGTCTTGCCCGTTCGGGTGCGGTTTCCTCATCCTCAATCACCAGCTTAACCATCTCAATCCCAAGTGAACCCGATGAGGTTTCTCCTAATTCATCAATATAAATGCGTTTGACTCGATTGAGGGCAAGGATTTCACCAAATTGAAACCTCTGTTCTCGTTCAATCCTACGAGTGGGATAGATCACGACAACCTGCCAAGGATGAGGCGGTTGGTATTGCCTCAAGTAGAGAAAGAGTTCACCAAATAATCGATAGTATAACTCCTCATCGGGTTGAAATTGAACTTCCAGCAGATAGAACGGTTTTTCTGCGTCTTCCGTCGTGGGTAAGAACAAGCCGTCTAACCGGAAGGAAAGTTGTTTGATTTCACGGGAGGTGAATTCATAGATGGCGGCTTCCTCTGGCGAAGAATCGATGAGTTCAAATAAAATGGCTGGAAATTCGAGAAACAGGTTATAGAAGATAGTGTCGGTTTTCACGCTGAATTGCCGAAAATGGACGCTCTGAACATGGGTCTACTATGCCCGGAGCGATCGCGAAAAATTCCTATCACCGTCATCTTGACAAATTGACATCTTTACCCAGCCAGTACGTAGTCGGACAAAATTAAAGTTAACGGTTGAGATTAGGCAACAGGGAACAGGGAACAGGCAACAGTAAGGGTTTGAGGCTTGTTAACATTTCTTAGTACAGCGTACAGAATTTATTCAAGGGTTAAAATTTTTGAATTTTTCCCTTTATCAGGTATGTAATTTTTTGCACTTCAACTTGAATTGCGGAGTCTGGAGTTTTATACTGTTGCCATAAACGTAAATCTTAATCGTTTAGCGATCGCGTCTTGGTTTTAGGATACACTCTGCCTCTAGAACCATCAATCCTGGCGTTTCCAAAACCGCACAATCGCTGCTCAACGATGCCAAAATAGGTTGTTTCCCAGCTTCAAGTTGGGCTATGGCTTGATTCGCCGCAGGTTGGTATTGCATCAACCAAGAATCATTCGCAATCGATTCGGCGGTTAACGGTGCAGTCGGTAGCAGCCAAAAATCAATCCCGTACTTTTGGATAAACTCCTGGACAATCGCCAAATCGGAACTATATTGTGCCTCAATTAAATCCGACATCCGCTGGCGAAATTGGCGATAATAACCCCAATGATAGGGAATCGCGTATTCACGTCCGACTAAAATTGAGCGTTGGGCGAATGTGGGTAAATTATTGGCTTCTTCCACTAACGAGGCAATTTTACTGTCCTTGGGTTGCTGTTGAAAAAACTCATATAATGTCGGCACATTGCCACTAATATAAGCCGTCCAAGGAAAGGTATTTAGAACCAAGTGAGGATAGCCTAGTAAGGTAATTCCGATTACACTGGTTAAACCCAATGCCCAAACTGATCCCAGTTTGACCGTAGAGACGCGCCATGGTGCGTCTCTACACGCGAAAACCCTGTCCAGAATTAGGGTAATAACGATTGCTGCCGCCAGCGCGATCGCAATCCGTAAGCTATGCTGAGTATAACGGCTGGGTAGGTGTAGTTTGAACAGCAGAACATGGGCGGCTAAAAATAAAATAGCTGACGCCAATAAGAACTTGACTAAGACTCCCATCTTCCCAGTTACCTGCTTGGCGAGGGGAAAGCGAGAGGGAAAGCGTAACATAACAGGTAATAGCAAACCCAAATAACTCAGAGGCGGCGCTAAGGCGGTATCAATACGGATACCACTGCGTCCATTAAACCAGAATGACCAAGCATCGTTAACAAAAAAGCGCGTTCGCCCTTGAGATAAGAAATCGGGTAAATCTTTGGCTTGTGCAGCCGTGATTACCGGGGCAAATTCTGACAGACTAATCGCGTAGGGTAATAACACCGCAAACGCCACCGCCAAACCCGTGAAACAGAACCAATAATCGCGGCGATTTTGAGACAGATAGGGAATTTTTCGGTTAAATCGCCACAAC
Source organism: Coleofasciculus sp. C1-SOL-03 (assembly GCF_040220555.1). Classification (NCBI taxonomy): domain Bacteria; kingdom Bacillati; phylum Cyanobacteriota; class Cyanophyceae; order Coleofasciculales; family Coleofasciculaceae; genus Coleofasciculus; species Coleofasciculus sp. C1-SOL-03. The sequence goes on along the minus strand of NZ_JAVJUO010000140.1, from coordinate 86,463 downwards.
TGCAAAATTAGAAACACCGCGCAGACTAGCACTAATGAGGGATAGAATAATCCTAACAGCGCGATCGCGATTCCTGTCCCGATTAGCGACTGGCGCATCCGATAATACAAAAACGCCAACAGGATGGGATAGATAAACGCCTTGGGAGTTCCCGATATCAACCCATCCTGCATCCACAAATTTTGATTCAGCAGTACAGAGGCGATAAATCCAGTCAGAGGTATGGGTAACAATTGCACCGCCACGCCAAAACAGTAACCCGTGGTAACTAATCCCAAAACCAAAGGCAAAACTTTACTCAAAACAATCGGATCAATGCCAATTCCTGCCATAAAATGGTACAGGGCGCGATAGCCTAACGGTGCAACCGATTGGAAATAATCGGCGATTATATCATTCGGAAATAATGCTGGGTCTAAAAATCGCCGCATCCAGAAGATATGCTGTCGCGCATCATCCTGCACCACGTATTCGCTGCTGAAAGCAGACTGAAAAGCTAAAACACCGTAAAGCGTAGCAACGAGAAGGCTTAGAATCAACCAAAATCGGATAGTATTGCTTGACTTATCCGTTATTGTCTCAGCCAGAAATTGATCAAAACGCATCGTTTTTAATTGGGTGGCGTTTTCAAAATACAATCTGCCTGTAGCACAGTGAACCTTCTTGTCTCGTGACATCCTCCCACACCAAATTGAAAATTATGGTGTGGGCTTCCCCAAATCACTTTGAGGATTTCCTGGTTATTCCCTTTCGGGGTTTCGCCACTTGCCTAGATTGAGTTACCTCAACCCCCGGTAGATCGGCTGCACAGGCAGTTTCCTTTCCCGATAGCCCATCGGTATTAATTAACTCTATCCCTCGGTTTCTGATTACCTGACCACTAGCAACATCCCTATCGGTTTTATAGCCGCAATGAGGGCAATCATGTACCCGGACACTCAGGTCTTTTTTCACTTCACCTTTACATTCGGGACACTCCTGAGAAGTACCCCTGGCATCAACAACAGCAAAAAACTTTCCTCGTTTCCAGCACACATATTGGGTGATGGTCTTCAATTGACCAAACCCCGCATCAAGCATCTGCTTACCCAACATCCCTTTGGCACTAACTCTATAGTCTAAATCTTCCATGAAAACCATATCACCAGCGTCGCAAAGGGCGTGAGCTTGCTTGAAGTGAAAGTCTTTCCTGATATTGTCAATGTAGTGGTGAAGTCGGGCAACCTTGAGTCGTTGTTTCTCGTAATTTTTTGACCGCTTTTGTTTTCGCTTACGCCTGCGTTGCAGCAATCTCAGCTTGCTTTGCAGCGTTTTAAAAAACTTAGGCGGACGGACAACAACTCCATCGCTGGTTGCCAAAAACTTCTCTAGTCCCACATCTACCCCAATTGGGTGTCCATGAGGTTTTGGGTCGGGGACACTGACATTGCACTGGATGTTGATACATGCATACCACTTATCGGCTTTTCTTGTAATTCGCACCTGTTTAACCGTAAAACCAGATGGAATAGGGCGGTGCAGGTTGATTGGGATTGTCCCCAATTTTGGCAGCTTGATATGAAGGTTCGTTACTGGATTTTCCTTAAACTGTGGAAACAGCAATGATTTGAACTGCCCAACCTTCTTAAACCTAGGAAAGCCAAACCCACGAGATTTAAAGTAGTCCCAAGCTTTATGCAGTTGCTTTATTGCCTGTTGCAGGACTTGAGAGGGAACCTCTTTTAATTTGGGGTATTCCTTCTTAGCCTTTGGCAAATTGTTAAGCTGCCTCACTTCACCGGGAAATGGGGTTTCTGCTGGGATGATGTACTCATACATTAAGGAGCATCTATCAATCAAACATTTGCGACTATTGCACCAATCTTTTATCTCCCCCAGCGCATAGTTGTATGCACGGCGGCAAATCTCCATCCACTCAATCAATTGCTGTTCTTGAGCGGTATCTGGATAGATTCGGTAGCGATAGTTAAATGTCAGCATGCCCTTATTATACAGCGCTTACCAGTTAACTGTGTAGCTTTAAGTGTTAATTTAAGGGGTTAAATACCCCTTAAATTAACCTGGGGGAGTGAAGGCATCCCACACTGTAATCTTTGATTTCAGTGTGGGTCTTATCGCTCCCCCAGACCCCTACAGACAGATAACGCTGGGTCTAAAAACCGCCGCATCCAGAAGACATGCTGTCGCGCATCGTCCTGGACAACATACTCACTACTGAAGACTTGTTGCAGAGCCAAAATACTGTAAAGTGCTGCAAAAGTTAGGCTAAGGGTAAACCAAAAGATGACCTTAGGACTAGATTTCTTGTCAGTTGTGGCAGTTAGAAACTGGCACAGGTAGTGTACCCACATATTTATTTAGAGACTAGGAAAAACAGTGATTTGAGTGGAGGAGAGGTTGAGCTTGAGTGATCATCTGAACCACTTGGGGATTATATCGGTTTTATGTTGACGTTTGTGCCATCACCCTGGAACTTGAACACTGACAATACAGCAGAGAGTACCACAAAACGCCAGGGCGATAAACCATGGTTACGAATTCCAGAAGCCGAGGCAACCTTACTCACATCAATCGGTTCAATTCCTATCCCTGTCCAGAAAGGCTACAGGATGCCATATCTGAACAGTGCAACCGATGGGAGGAAGTAATCGGCAATTATCTCATTGGCAAATAACTTTGTAAACATCGCCCTATCCAGACGACATGCTGTCGCGTATCATCCTACTGGCGGCTGGAGGCAAAGTCTGCCGAGAAATTGTTAAGAAAGATGTGAGTAATGCATAGTTTTGATAAGGGGGGATGGGTCAAAGCCCGCGTCAATTCACCAACAGCTTCATGGAATTTGCCGTTAGACTAACTTACGTTCGCCTGCACGGATTGGCTCAAAAGCCAGGATGAGTCAAACCTGACGGGAGCAACTTTTGTTGGTGACGCCACCATTACGTCCAGAGAAACCGAAGCAAGGGTCTATAACCCCCGATCAAGAATGGCGTTTATAATAAAGAGTAGACAGAAAAATTAATTTGAACTCAGTCAACTGAGAGAAACCAATGCGGAAACCCGTACTTGTCGTTTTATTTATTTTAGGGCTAGTATTATCAACCACACTTCGACTAGCTCCCGCGCAAGCGACAACCCCTGATTCCCAAGTGTATACCTGGGGGTTTGTGCGTCCCGGAAGTCAGCAATTAGTTTGTAAGCAGATTACGATTCATCCAGAAAAAGAGGTGGTTTCCCCAACCTCGCATCATAAATCGGTAAAGATGTCCTCGCGATCGACAATTGTTGAGGATCGCTATTGTTCCCATTTAACCGCTTCTGGCGAAAGCAAGTTCTCCACCGCCCGCCTTTAATGATATCCACCTACTTATCCAGTCAGCTTTAGCTGACTTTAGCTTTAAGCCTTGGGTTTAAACCCAAGGCGGTTGGTGAGACTCAAACTTTACCGTCTCTAGGTTATTGCCAAGACGACATCCCAGGTGGCAATATTAATTTAATCTATCAACCCAAAGAACACGATGCTGAAAGCCGTAGTTGTAGTTCTAGTGGTGGCAGAGCTAGTATTATTGACTGCGTTCCGACTAGCTCCAGCGCAAGCAACCCCCTCTGATTCCCAAATCTATACCTGGGGTTTTGTCCGTCCTGGAAGCCAGCACTTGGTTTGTAAGCGGATTACTATCCATCCGGAAAAAGAGGTTGTTTCCCAAACCTCGCACCATAAATCGATAAAGATGTCCTCTAAATCTAAAATTGTTGAGGATAGCTATTGTTCCCATTTAACCAAACCGTCTCTCTAGCGTCGATTGGGTAAGAGTCGGTGATGTTCCAGACGGGTCAGGCTACGTCTATACCAGGGGTTCAAGACATAATCCAGATCATGACCCGACCCCAGAGAAAGGGCGACCCGACCCCATTGAGTGGATTGGTGTTGTTAATTAATGCAAGCGGGTCGCCCCTACAGGTCTGATTAATTTGTATTACACGCTACATTATCTTTCAAAGGCAAAATGCGCGATCGCAAGCCGTTTCAGTCTACAGAATGTCAGAATAATTTGATAAGCTATCTAGGAAGCTGACCTAGAGTCAGCCTTAACGTTGTCACGGCTCAAAAATCGGGTTGGGATTGAGAGACACCATGGAATGGCACGGAACAGATGCTCAAAGTTTGGCAATTATCGATCGCGAAATTGGCGCTCATACCTTTTCACCCGCCGAATACGAACTTGTGCGCCGGGTGATTTATGCCACAGCCGACTTTGAGTATCAAAAGCTGATTCGGTTTTCCGAACGTGCGTTACAAGCAGGTGCGGCGGCGCTAGCGGCTCGAACTACAATTGTGGTAGATGTGCCGATGGTACAGGTGGGAATTACGCCTCACATCCAAGAAACCTTTGCCAATCCCGTCTATTGCAGCATGGAAGCCATCACCCGCCCGCAAAAAGAAAAGACAAAGGCGGCTTGGGGAATTCAAACCCTAGCCAGACGTTACCCAGAAGGGATTTTTGTGGTAGGTCAAGCCCAAACAGCGCTAACCGCGTTGGTGGAACTAATTGAAGCCGAGGAAATCCGCCCCGCCTTGGTCATTGGTACACCTTCAGGATTTGTGGAGGTCGATGTTGCCAAATCCCGACTCGAAGATTCCTTAGTACCCCATATTCGCATCGAAGGGCGTAAAGGGTCATCGGTCGTCGCGGCGGCTATTGTGAATGGACTGGTAGACTTAGCATGGCAGGCGTATGGGCAGGATAGTGCAGGTGTCAGTTGATACCTTAGGAACTTGAAGATGAGCCAATGTCCATGCTACTCAACGCCTTGATAGCTAAAGGTTTTAGACTTGTGCAGCAAGCCCTAATCTAGTCCGTGCAGGCGGACTACCCTTCGGGAAGGCTTGGTCTATGTTGGTGTAGACTTCCAGTCGCCATAGCAAAAAGGGGTTTACTCAACACTGTAGCTCACTCCAGTTTCCGTTATTCTAGATCACTTAACCGCGAGTGGCATTCCAACGCAAATTGTGGACAATCTCTACTGGCTGGATCAGATTCAACCATCACAACGTTCCCTGGTGGGAGAAAAAGCCTTTGGCTTAAGTCAACTTGGGCAACAAGGGTATCCAGTTCTTCCTGGCTTTGTGATTCCAGCGATCGCGTTTTGGCAAGTCATCGCTGATTTAAGTCAATCTGAACCATTGTTAGCCGATTTACCGCAGTCCTCGTTATACGTGAATGTTGATAATCCCCGTCAGTTACAACAGGTTGCTCAACATATTCGCCAAGTGATTACCTCTGCCACTGTACCAGAAGGTTGGCGAGTGCCGATTCTGGATGCGGCTAAAACTCTAGACACCCCCGCCCTGATTTTACAGCCATCCCTGTCATTTCCTGAGGTGCGATCGCGGATGGCGATGTCCACTGATCCAGTTAACCGCGAAGACTGGCTAGAATCTGCGCCAATTCCAGAACTGTTGGCATCTCATTATTGCCGCCAACAGCCAGATGTTCTAATCCATACCGTAAAACAGGTGTGGGCAGAACTGTTTCGCGCCAAAAGCCTATTTTACTGGCAACGTGTCGGCATTGGACTGGATCAGATTAAGTTAGCGGTTCTGGTACAACCAACCGATGAAACTGTCGCGTCTGGCGTCATCCAAGCGCAATCTGATCTCTGGCAGATCCAAGCCACCTGGGGACTCGGTATGGCGATTACTCAGGGTAAAGTATTACCGGATACCTATCAAATCGCGATTCCTACCCATCACATTTTGCTCAATCAACGGGGAAATAAAACCCTCGCCTATCGACTTAACCCAGAACCGACAGGAAATGTCGTGCAAGCTTATCCTCTCCACCCGGTAGAACAACAGCAGCCTGTGTTGGATGATAACGCTTGGCAACAGATTATGGCGTTATCCGCAAAACTGCAAACCCAACTCAATCCCCCCTTTTCTTTTGACTGGACTCTTTGTAAAATTCCTAACACTCCAGAACCTCAGCTATACGTGACTCAATTTCGCCCTCAGTCCGCTTCTTCCTCTCCATCCTTCCTATCCCAACCTCAACCACTGCGAGGATTACCGGCGGCGTCGGGACAGGTAAAAGCGGTGGCACAGGTGATGATGGGGGAGGAACAGGATTGGCAAGCGATCCCCCCAGATCGGATTTTAGTGACGCAAACAATTGCTCCCGATTGGCTGCCGATGTTAAGGCAAGCCGCAGGTGTGGTGACGGAACAGGGGGGAATGACGTCTCATGCGGCAATTGTGGCGCGGGAATTGGGGATTCCGGCGGTGGTTAGTGTCGCGGGGATTACCCAATTGGTACAAACGGGGGAGGTACTATTGGTAGATGGCGATCGCGGCGAAATTCAACGTTTAGCCAGGGATGCCAAAGAAGAGGCTGGAGAAGCTGTAGATGTCGCCGTTGAAAACCGAGAAAGGCGATCGCACAGAGAATATAACCGATTTCCTATTGCCACTCAATTGTTGGTGAATCTTAGCCAAACCCAATCTCTGGAACGAATTCGGGATTTGCCGATTGATGGGATTGGTTTATTGCGATCAGAATTGATGATTTTGGACGTATTGGATAATCAACCCCCTCAGGAATGGTTGCGACAAGGGCGGAAACAGGAGTTAGTCACCCGCCTTTCTCAATTGATGATGCAGTTTGCGGCGGCGTTGATGCCACGACCTGTATTTTATCGCTCTTTGGATTGGGGTGAAGCGGAATTGATCCATGGGGATACGTCGGATGTGACGGGTTCGACATTTCCCGTCGTGAATGCGATGTTAGGGCGACGGGGAACGTATCGCTATTTACATGATCCGACGAGTTTTGATTTGGAACTGGCGGCATTAAATCAACTTTATGCTCAGGGATATAGTAATGTTCAACTCATGTTGCCGTTTGTGCGAACCGTTGAAGAGTTTGCCTTTTGTCGTCGTCGGGTGGAACAAGCGGGATTAATGGATAATCCTCAGTTTCAACTTTGGATTATGGCAGAAGTGCCATCGGTACTGTTTTTATTGCCGGATTATGTTAGGGCGGGTGTGCAGGGAATCTCGATTGGTACGAATGATTTGACGCAATTATTATTAGCCGCCGATCGCAATTTGGGGGAGTTGGGTTCCCGACTCGATGGACGTCATCCCGCCGTCATGAGAGCAATTAAGCAATTGATCGATATGGCAAAGGAGGCGGGGATTCCTTGTGCAATCTGTGGTCAAGCCCCAGCCCAGTATCCGGAATTGGTTGAATCCTTGGTGGAATGGGGGATTCAATCGATTTCTGTGGATGTCAGTGATGTGGAAGCAACTTATCACGCGATCGCTCGGGCTGAACAACGGTTACTTTTAGACGCCGCACGGCACTCTTTCAATGGATAAGTAGGGCTTGCTGAATAAGTCTTGTGGTGGGGAGAGGGAATAGGCAATGGGCAATGGGCAATGGGCAATGGTTTCAACCCTCTGTCGAGGGAAAATTTGGTGCTTAGGTCGGCTTGCAATTCCAGGCTGCAAGAGGGTTGTCTCCTACAGCCTATAATTTTAACAATATCTTTACCAAACTATTTTAATTATAAAGCTTGGTTGAAGTTGATTGAAACTTTGTAACTTTAACCCTTACATCCGACAACCCCTAATAGGTTGACGATAATCAATTGTCCCAGTTCAGTCACCCCAAACAAGATCAGTTTCATCCCTTGACTACTGATCTCAAACTGAGTGTGACACTTCAAAATCATAAAAGCGATCATGAGAGTAGTCAAGATACTTTAAGCGAGGGAAACTGACATGAAAAAGTGGCTATCTGTTTTAACTTCAAAAACAACCATGAAACCACTCGTCAATTCACTCACTTGGGCAACGTTAGGCTCTTTAGTTGCCGTTTCTGTCATCGCACCAAAAGCTGAGGCTGTCACGATTAAGGGGAATTTCAAAGGCGGAGTGGCACCCAGCAATGCAGTTGGGGGAGGTAATTTAATGGATATTTTCCAGGCGGCGGCTGATTGGTGGGAACTAGCAATTCAGGATGATTTGACTGTAAACATTGACTTGAGATGGGAGCCGTTGGAGGATAATGTCTTAGGAGTGGCGATAACACCGATTAGTTTTCCCATTACAGAAGCGACTATTCAGGTTAACAATAATGGCAGCATCAATTGGTTTTTAGACTCTACCCCGAAACAAAACGAAGAATTTCAAATCTTTGAAGAGACTAGGGAAGATTTTGGGGGAGGAGAAATTAATATAGGGCGTATTTATACAGCGAACAGTGGTAACGCTTTGGGCAACGTCGATTTGTTTACCACTGTCAAGCATGAAATTGGACATGCATTAGGTTTTAATAAAGACAATCCTGACTTTGGCGATCCGATTGTGCTCAGTGAACCCCTTCCCTTTAGGGGGACAAAAATACCAACGTCTCCAGAGGGGGGCGGACATATTGACCGACCGACAACCCTATTATCAACAACCTTTGGAGCAAGTCAGCGAATCATTGCGTCTGAGGTGGATATTCTGGGAGTTGCCCAAGTGAATGGGTTTGAGCAGGTCAATCTCAATCCAGTTCATACTGTCCCTGAACCCCTAACTGTTCTCGGTTCAGTCACCGCTCTGGGTTTAGGCGTCTTGCTCAAACGACAGCATTCAAAACAACAAGATAATTGACTTCTCCCTGGCATATAGCACTACGCATTGAGGTTAGGACAATAAAATTAGGTGAAAAGGCAATAGGGAATAGGCAATAGGCAACAGAGTAATGTTCTAACGTATGCCCGTAATGCTATAAATGACCAGAAATTCTCAAAGGCTGGTGGGCAATGCCCACCCTACGGTATATCAAGGGTTTTGATGCTCCCCAAAGGCAAATTTTCAGTGCCATTGACCCTTAAGAGGGTTGACTTATTCAATATCAATTTGGCGAGGAGGTGTGAGGGGTTCCTCTTTCAATGTTTTTTGACCAGTTCTGGCATAGAATTTATATTGTTCAACAATAATTTTTGCCAGTTCAGAGAGAGGAATTTCGTGTCCTTCCAGTTTGCGTTTCAGATAATATTTGAGAGACTCGATATATGCCAAACCCAGCGCCAAGGTTAAAGCGGCGGCGGTAGAAGCGGAAATTGCACCGCCCACAATTGTCCCAGCACCCGGTATCATTTTAAGTAAGTTCGCCGCGATCGCTCGACCCACAGTTGCCACACCGCCCACGCCGACAATCGCCGAGAGTACGGTGCTGGTAAAGGCGCGATCAAAGGGTAAGCCAAAGATAGCGGTGATATTTGCCAGCATCACGGTTTGCATGGTGACTAATATCGGTGCATCAGAAAAAGGAATCGGAGACGCACCGACTAATGCAGAACCCGCCACATATCCCGTCACATATTTAAATGCTTCCCCAGCTTTTAAGGTAATATTGCGACTCTGTTCTCTCAGAAATGCCTTACGTGCTTCGGTAGACAGAAGATTAGCCGTTACTTCAACCAGATGGTCTAAACCATGGACTTTAATTGTATACTCATCATCGATGGGTTTAGGCTGGGCGAGAACCGCAACAATCTGAGAAACGGGTAAGTTTTTACTATCTAAAAAGACTTGAAACTCGCTGCGCTTTCGGGTTAAGGTTTGGGTTAAGACTAAAATAATCGGTACATCTTGCAAGTTGAGCGTCTTCAGCCATGCTTCCTCAACTTCATCAAACCGTCCCGCCTCATGTTCTAAACAGTACCAAATCACATGAATATGCTCTTGGGCGGCTTGTAACCGTTGCGTGTCAATAAGTTCCGCAACATCTAAGCGCACCTGTTGAATCTGTTCGGGATTGAGTTCCAGTCCAGGGGTATCATAAACGGTGATCGGACAGCCTTTTTTGCGGTAGCGTCGGATAGTTTGGGTCACTGGGTAGCCAACTCCCGTTTCTGCCAGACGAGATTGGAAAATCGCATTAATCAGCGTACTTTTGCCCACACCCGTTTTGCCAATGACCAATACATTACACTGTCCGGTGTCCTTTCCGGCGTCTTCGTAGGCTTCGCTCATTTTGTCCAAAAGCTGATCAACTGAAAAATCCTCTGCCATTCCCAGTCATTCCTTGGTCGTTGTCTGAGATAGAACCACGCTATCCACTGCTTTCTTAGTGTATCAAGTTGTGCGATCGCGCTCCGTACTTATCTACAATAGAGCTTATGGATAGGGAGAGACTACGTGATGACAACGGTAACCAGCAAGCCTAAAATTACCTGGGAGAAGCTACCCGATGATTTTCCCTTACCCGATGAGCCAGTGGATAATATTAATCAGCCAACATTAGCCGCCGCATTGAGCGAAAGTTTGGAACAAACAGGGCGATTGCGAGAAAACACGCTAGTCGCCACGAATTATGGTGTTTGTGCCCGGTTAGATGGCAAGATTGTGATTAAAGCTCCCGATTGGATGTACGTCCCTCGAATTGAGGTGTCACCAGAGAATGTCCGTCGTAGTTATACGCCTCACCTGCAAGGGGATAGTCCAGGAATTGTCATCGAGTTTCTCTCAGATACAGAAGGCGGTGAATATTCCATCAAACCCACCTATCCCCCAGGAAAATGGTATTTTTATGAGCAAGTCTTGCGAGTCCCCCAGTATGCTATTTTTGAACCCCAACAAGGTGTGCTAGAAGTCTATCAGCTCAACGATTCTGGGCGATATATCCTACAACAACCCCAGGAGAATCGCTACTGGATAGACGCACTCGGTTTATTTCTGGGTGTGTGGGAAGGAAGGAAGGGAAACCGCCAGGGGTATTGGTTGCGGTGGTGGGATGAATCTGGGCAACTTTTACCCTGGGGAGTAGAATTAGTGGAGCAGGAGCGACAACGTGTTCAAGCCTTGATAGCGCAGTTAAGAGCGGCTGGAATTGAGCCAGAGGTTTAATATCAAGCTCCCTCAGCTTCCCCAAGTTACTCTATAAACCGACACACGCGATCGCAAGTATGTTAAGTTTCGTGAAACGGTTCTAGTGTCTTTCTCTCCTTGGAGGTATGATTAAGGATATTTTCTTCCAACAATCCCACACAGGCTATTGGCGGGATAGGGAGGCACTCAAAAGACCAACCAACATTGATTGGGGGAGCGTCGGCTAATGTCTTTTCGAGAACCCATCCGCAAAAAAAATTTCTCACCCTTGAGTCGGCAGTCCGGACCGAATCCGTTGCCGCGACGCCGTTTCAAAGTCCCCAAGCCGCAGAAACCTGTGGTGCGACGCTCACCGGAAGAACAGAAGGCGTTTTTACAACAGAAACTGGAGCAGTCAGCCTTTGTCGGCTACAACGGTCTTAATGTCCCAGTTAATGTACCCAAAACCCCACCCCCGCAACCTGTTCAGAAACAACCAGCAAGTGAAGCGTTAGAACCCAACATACAGCAGCCAGAAGTGCCAGAGGTTGAGGCAACTTCAGACGAGGAAGAAGAGACAGTTCAGCCAAAGGAACTGTCCGCCTCCGCATCACCAAATCCGGAGTCTCCCAACACAGAGGAAAAGGAAGAAGATGTCACTCCTAATCAGCAGGAGGAAGCAGGAAGTACACACTCACAATCTCAAAAGCCGGATTTGCAAGCTCGAAAGGAAAAAGCATCCCGTTTGAGTTCTAACTGGCTCACGGTTCCGGTTAATACTCCAGGTACACAGCCATCTCCAGTACAGAGGACGCTTTCCACCAGCGGATTAGAGCATCAGTATCAACCCCAGATAGGACAACGAGCTAATTCTGTATTAAATGGGTTGAATCAGTTTAAGGCTCAACAATTAGCTCAGGATTATTCTGTCCAACGCCAGGATAGTTCTGGCGAAAGTCAAGTAGAAGAATCGGAAGAAACACAACCCGAATCGCTTCACAATCAGCCATTTGCCAGTTCTCCACCCGATAACCCAGAGGATGATACTGCTTCGGGTTCAGATGATACCCCGTTTAATCTTCAACTCAAAAACAACAAGGAACAGAAACGTCCTCAACAGCCAGTACAGTCTGATGGGGCGATTCAGGCGAAATGTAGTGAATGTGAACAGCAAGAGGAACAAGAGGAACAAGACGAATCCGTTCAAACCAAATTAACCATTGGCGAACCAGGAGATAAATACGAACAAGAAGCGGATACCATGGCGGCGAAAGTCATGGCAATGCCAGATTCTACTCTATCCCAGTCTGTTCAGCGCCAAACCGAAGCCGAAAAACCCCCTCTGGCTAAATCGATTAGTTCCTTAGTGCAACGCTCCGCCTCAGATACCAGCCAAGCCAGTCCCAGTATAGAAAATCGTCTGGCGAGTTCTAAGGGTGGAGGGAATCCTTTACCTGCGAATGTCCGTAGTTTCATGGAGCCGAGCTTCGGTGCTGATTTTAGTCCCGTGCGCGTGCATACTGACTCCACAGCCGTGCAGATGAATAAGGAGTTGGGAGCGCAGGCGTTTACCCATGGCAGTAATATTTACTATGGTGCAGGAAAATCTCCCAATGTCGATGAGTTAACCGCACATGAGTTAACCCACACAATCCAGCAGGGTGCAGCCATGCGCCTGAATAAACAGGTGCAGCGACAGGTTCAAGAGGAAGAGGAAGAGGAAACACTGCAAGCCAAGGAACTTCCTGTTCGTCACGGGGAAGTAAGCCGGAATAAGCCAGTCCAATCCACACAAACCCTGGTGGCGAAAACAGTCCCTGATTCTATTGCCCAAGCCAGTCTCAATAAAGAACAGTCTTTTAAACCAGAAGCAACAGAAGCGGAGACAGAAACACAACCTATTCAGGCAAAAGCCTACACATCATTGGCTGTAAGTTCCACCAGTCCTCGTATCCAAAGAGGTTTATTTGGCATACCGACCTCATTAGCAGAAGCCAAAAGCGCCATCCTGAGTCCTGTAGCGAATCTAGCGAGCAGTATTCCTGGCTATCCTCTACTCAAAGTAGTTGTAGGTAAAGACCCAATTAAGGGAACGCCAGTAGAGCGCAATGCAACTAACTTGATTCAAGGCGTCCTCAGCCTTGTACCTAAAGGTAAAGAATTTTTTGCGAATTTACAAAAATCTGGGGCAATTGATAAAGCCTATACCTGGTTTACTCAACAAATCGCTAAACTCAATCTGACTTGGACAGCAATTAAAGGATTGTTCAAGAAAGCCTGGGATTCTTTGGGACTTACAGATTTAGTGAGTCCAAGTTCAGCTTTTGCCAAGATTAAAAACGTCTTTACTGAACCCATTGGACGAATCAAGAATTTTGCCATCGCTGCGGGTAAGAAAGTGATGGAATTCGTCTTTGAAGGGGTGATGGGTGCTGGCGGTGCTAAAGTAATGGCGATTATCCGCCGTGCTGGGGGTGTGTTCAGTACGATTATTAACGACCCGGTTAAATTTATTGGTAATCTGGTTGGGGCAGTTCGCGGTGGCTTCCAACAGTTTTCTGGTAATATCTTAAGTCACCTGAAGAAAGGGTTAGTGGGTTGGTTGTTTGGTGCGTTGGCGGGTGCTGGGTTGACGCTGCCAGCTCAGTTTAACCTGAAGGGGATTTTCTCCCTGGTTATGCAAGTGTTGGGGTTAACCTATCAGCGACTCCGGGGGATGTTAGTTAAGCTGATTGGTGAGCCAAGAGTTAAGAAACTTGAGAAACTCTTTACTTTCCTGAAAACTATTGTCACTGGCGGATTAGGTGCAGCTTGGCAGAAGATAACCGAATTTGTCGGTAACCTGAAAGACATGGTGATTGGCGGTATCCGCAGTTGGGTACAGAACAGTGTTATCACGGCGGCGATTACTAAACTGATCTCGATGTTTAATCCGGCGGGTGCAGTTATTCAGGCGGTGACGGCGATTTACAATACCGTCATGTTCTTTATTGAACGGGGTAAGCAGATTGCGGCGTTAGCTGAAGCGGTATTTTCATCGATTGGCAGTATTGCTGGAGGGAATATTAAGGCGGCGGCTAATTATGTGGAACAGACGATGGGGCGCACGCTTCCGGTTGTGATTAGTTTCCTTGCGCGATTGATTGGCTTAGGTGGGATTAGTGAGCAGATTAAGACCGTTATTAAGAAGATTCAGGCTCCGATAGAAAATGCCATGCATAAGGTGGCGAATTTTATCGTGGAGAAGGGTAAGAGTTTGTTGGGTAAGGGTAAAGGAACGAATACGCCAGATGCAGATACTGAACATGACCGTAAGATTAAGGAAGGACTAAAAGCAATTGATACCGCAGACCGCCAGCATAGGCAAGAAGGCAAAATCAAAAAACAAGATGCTCAAGAAGTAGCATCGATCACAAAGAGAAACTATCCAATTTTTCAATCAATTACAGTGATTGATGGAGGCAAAACTTGGAATTATGACTATGTTATTGCTCGGAGTAAAATAACTGGAGGAGACAAAGCAGAAGGTCGTGAGGATGAAGACCTAAGCAGGGCAAAGACAGCATTTGGCAAAAATAGCTTTTCAACCCAGCAGCTTGCTGATCTACTGAAAGTAAATCTGCGGGCAGCTCAGAGACGAACAAAAAAATGGACAGAAAACCCAGATCTTTATAGCTGTTATCTTATTCCTGGAACGCGGGATCAATATACTTTTGATCAAGAAAAAGCACCTTCTTACACCCCCCAAGAGGGGAAACACGGTTCTAGATATGTAGTGAATCCCGATACGTGGGAAATACCTTCTACGATTAGCATACGTGATAAGTTTTACAAGAAGAAGTTTACCTCAAAAGCTCAGGTGTTTGCACAGGCTGATTCTGGACAAAAGACACCAGCAGGCGAAGAATTGTATCGTTGTCAAAACCAGGAACCTTTCGGTCCAAACCATAAACCTCTTGTGACAAAAGCAGAAGCAGAGATAGACCATATCGAAGATGTTACTGTCCACTGGAACAGAGAAGGTCACAATATGACTCAAGAACAGAGGAATAAGTGGTATGATAACCCAAGTAATTTACGAATTTTATGCGAGTCATGTAATAGCGCCAAAAACAAAGGAAGATACATCCGTAAAGTCGGAAAAAAATTCCGTGGTCCTAATGATAATCCACCCGATTGAGAGAGGTAATATGGAAAACTTTACACTTTGGAGTGTTTCATTGGATAAAAAGATAAACCAGTTATCTTTTTTTGCGACAAGTACACAAATACAACGCATCAACAAAGGAACCGAAGAAATGATGGCAACAATGCTCAAAGATTTGGGAATTCCGGAAGCTTCCTTTGATCGGTGGAGTATAGACTATTTCCTTACAGATTATTTAATGGATTACCCACCTAGCGACGATTGGGAGGATATATGGTCAGATACATCTGAGATCAATTTAAAGCTCTTAAAACCTATTAATCTGGAGGTGAAAGATACTGCTCTAATACGCACTTTTGCCCGTGACAAGAGTTGGAAAGGGGAACCATTACATTTTCCTATTAAATGTGTAGTAGTTGCCGATTTCTATGATTTCGATTCTCTAGCACAAGCCAAAAAAATATTAGATAGGTTAGGGGAACTGAGAGAGAATATTTTGCTTATCGATGAACTACATTCCCAGGTCCCCCACGTACCAAAACACATATTTACTAATATTCATGAAGCATTTATGCAACTAGGTAAGTATCATGAAAAAACTTCAAGTGATTTGTCTGTTCGTCAAAGAGTAGGTAATCCGTTACAAATAATCCTGAACATAGGAGTTTTTGGGGAGGAATTCTTTATCGATGACACGCCACTTGCCAATTGGGTTTCAGATCTTGTTCATCAATTAGGTGGAACAACTACCTGGGATGAAAGGACTGATCCAGAGCGATTGAGTTAATTGGGGCAATGTTCTCGTAGACTGTGTAGTAGATATTCTTCAGCTAGGAAGGCAATGGTGAGCCCAAAAAGACGGTTGCTCTAAATTCATAATCCTTGGGGCAGGCTCTGTCGGTAGTGATTAGTTTTTTAGCCTACATGATTGATGGGGCTGAGGGGTACTATTAAACAGGTTAAGAATGTGATTAATAAGATTCTGACGTTGATAGAAAATCCTATGACTATTTACACTAAAACTTATCTAATAAACACCGAAATCACCCTACAAGCCTCCTCCCAATTGCTCCTAACTATCTACGCAAAAACACTCACCTTTACCCAACAAAACGACACGTTAATTTCACCTCATCTCACCTTCTGTGTTACCCCCGAACTCTACCAGCGCATTGACAGCGAGGCACTATTCAACCTTAAACCCGAACTGCGCGGCACCCTTTCACACGGAGAATTCTTAAGCGAACCCAATATCGAAATTACCGCCACTTTAAAACCCGATTTACTCCCACACCTCACCCCTCACCTTGATGATCCACCAGCCTACCTCAAACGCCTAAGCCAAGAACAACCCAATCACCCCTTACTCTCTACCGAAAGTTGGTTAGCCTTACAGGTCAAACAACAACGAGAACCTGTTGAAACAGGCTATCGTACCTTCTGGGATTATCTACCTCCCTCAGCTATGAATGCTGATACGATTGATAGTGAAAAAATTAACGAAGCTATCTTTAACTTTTTCAAAGATTGGACTGATGCTAATCTCTCAACAATGGGAACCGAAGCCATTTCTCAAGCCCTTGACGAAGTAGCAAAAGGATTTGAAGAATGGGTTGATACCAATCTATCCTCCATAACCGAAGAAAGCATTACTCCGATTCTTGAGGAAATGGTTAATGCTTTTGAACAATTAGCTGATGCGAGTCAATTTGAGGATAACACTCAAGATGATTCCCATCCCCAGCTTTTTGATACCATTATCAAATTCTTCACAGACGATGATTGGTCTTTTGCCAAGGTTCAAGGTGAGCCAACGTTGCGGATGCTATTTCAAGGCAAAAATGGCACATGGACTTGCTACGCTAGAACGAGAGTTGAACAATCGCAGTTTGTCTTTTACTCGATTTGCCCTGTCAAAGTGCCAAAACCTAAGCGTCGGGCTGTAGGAGAATTTATTGCCAGAGCTAATTATGGCATGATTCTTGGTAATTTTGAATTAGATTTTGTTGACGGAGAAATCCGCTACAAAACCAGTATTGATGTAGAAGGTGCAACCCTCACGTTTCCATTGAGCAAACGCTTAGTTTATACTAACGTGATGATGATGGATGAATATTTACCCGGAATTACGGCTGTGACTAAAGGTGATGCTTCGCCAGAAGACGCGATCGCACAGATAGAAACTCAGACTGACTAAGGGGAGCAAGATGCTCCCACTACGCACAACTATTGAATCCGTTCCATCTCCTTAACCGCTGGTGCTTGGAGAATTTTTCCATCACAGGTAAAGCGGGAACCGTGACAGGGACAATCCCAACTCTTCTCAGCACTATTCCAATCAACAATACAGCCTAAGTGAGGACAAACGGCGGAAACCGCATGAATTGAACCCTTTTCATCTCGATACGCGGCGACTTTGTTCCCATCAATGGTGAGCAGTTTTCCTTCCCCTTTGCTAACATCAGCAAAAGAGGACTTATCTAATCCCTTCAAGCGATCGCCAATCCAATGCTTACCCACGTCCAGATTCTCTTTGATCGAGGTTTCCGAGATAAAGGGAGTGGCGCGAGTGGCGTCATACAAATCTGCCCAGGGATTGGAACGTCCTAAAATCAGGTCAGATAGAATCATCCCCGATAGGGTACTCTTGGTCATACCCCAGAGACTAAATCCCGTGGCGACATAGATATGATTGTTAACTGGGGTTAATTTACCAATGTAGGGTAACTTGTCGAAGGATACCATATCCTGGGTTGACCAGCGATACTCGAAAGTATCTATGCCAAACTGGGTGCGACCATAGTCTTCTAAACGCAGATATCGTTCCTCTGTCTGGGTGATTGTACCCGTTTTATGACTCTCGCCACCAATCAGTAAGAGTACACCATCATTGTAGGGCGTCGTCCGCAGCGATCGATAATGTTCACCGATGCCAATAAACATCCCATCCGGTGCTTTGGCTGGATCAATTGAAGCGGCGACAATATAAGAACGTTTCGGATAGGCTTTAGCAAAAAACAGCCCTTGATCCAGAATGGGTAAATTTGTGGTGACAATTACATCTTTGGCTTTAAGTACCCCCCTAGTCGTTTGAACTTGACAAGGGCTATCTTCGTCAACGGTTTCCACTCGCGTATCATCAAACAAATAGCTACCATTACCGGGAATAGTTTTTGCTAAATGAAGCAAATATTTGCGGGCATGAAACTGCGCTTGATTTTCAAACTTTACGGCTCCTTCAATGGGAAAGGGGAGTGATGTCTCTTTGACAAAAGAGGCGGGAAGTCCTAACTTGATCGCTGCTTCTACTTCAGCTTCAATTTGACTCAACTGTTCTGGAGAATCGGCAAAAGTGTAGGCACTTTGACGGCTAAAATCACAATCAATCTTCTCCTCTTTAACCAGTTGAGCCACCTGCTCAATTGCCGCCTGATTGGACTCTCCATAAAGGCGGGCTTTATCTTCTCCCAATTGCTGAATTAGATCGGCATAGATTAACTTGTGCAGCGATGTTATCTTTGCCGTTGTATGACCACTCACACCCATAGCAACTCGTTTCGACTCAATCACCGCAACGGTTTTACCCGCACGCTTTAACAGAGTCGCAGCGGTCAGTCCCGCGATTCCGGCACCAACAATCGCTACATCGACAACCAGGTTGTTGATAAAAGGAGAAAATGTAGACGTTGGCGTTGAATCAATCCAAAATGAAGCAGGTTTTCCAGCAATCAAAGTCATGGGTTTATCCAAGTATTCACTATTGTCCTACTGTAAGGGAGAAGTAGGAATAGCTTTCATCTATCTGCGGGGGGAGGAATGTTGAATTAGGTGGACACAATTAAACTTAACGGCGGGTACTCCGATTAGTCTTTAACCCCAGCCAACGATTCTTTAATCTGCCAGGTTTTGTCCTGAGAAAGTTCCAGCAAAGACTGATGGTAATTTGCCAACGTCGAGCGATGCCCCACACTCAAAAACGTCGTCCCTTTCGCCTGCAAATGGTGATATAACCGTTCCTCATTCCCCAGATCCAAGGCACTGGTTGCTTCGTCTAGAATCGCGTACTGGGGTTGGTTCAGCAGCAATCGGGCAAAGGTTAGCCGTTGTTGTTCGCCCAAAGAGAGGACATCTGCCCAATCCTGTTGGGCATCAAACCCGCCAAACCGTTCAGCTAAACCCGCTAAATTCACTTGTTCCAAAACTTGTTTCAACTGTTGCTCCTCAACCTCAAGGTGGGTGTTAGGATAGAGCAATTGATCACGAAGAGTACCTAGTACCATGTAAGGACGCTGGGGCAAAAATAGAATCTGGTTGAGTTCCGGACGAATAATTGTACCTGTACCAGAATCCCATAATCCCGCGATCGCTCTTAGCAGGGAACTCTTACCACACCCACTGGGTCCCATGACTAAAAGTCCCTCTCCAGCAGGTAATTCGATTGATAAATCTTCTACCAACGTCTGCTGATAATTGGGCGTTTGCAGACTCAGGTGTTCCACTGCTAGATGCTCTGCCTCAACCGTCTGAATCTGGGGCTGGGAAACCTCCGATGCCTGTTTTGCCTCTGTCTGCTCTAAAAACTCGGCAAAGGTATAGAGACGATTAATGCCAGCGCCAAAGGTGGTTAATTGCTGGAAACGGGCAACCACCACATTGAGGGAGAAGAAGACGCGAATAAAGGCTCCCTGCGCCTCAGATACTTTACCCACCTCCATTTCTCCGGCAAAAATCGCTGGGGCAACCACTAGGGCAGGTAGGATGAAGGGGATGAACTCATAAGCATTGGTGAGAATATTTAAATTCAACTCCCAAACCAGCAGCCGTTTGACATTCTCAAACACATCAAAAAATCGCTGCTTAACCTGATTCGACTCTTGCTCCTCTCCCTGGTAAAACGCGATCGCTTCGGCATTTTCCCGAATTCGTACTAAGCTAAACCGGAGATTTGCTTCCCGCTTGAGTTGTTCAAAGTTAAGTCGCACCAGGGGCTTACCAAATACGAACGTCGTCACCAGCGTTCCGATTAGAGCATACAGCACCAGAAAAAACACCAGGGGCTTAGAAATGCCCCAAAGTACACTGCTGAACGCAACCACCGACAGCACCGACTCCACCAATACCAGCAAAAAGGTGAGAGACTCCTGGGTAAAACTCCTGACATCCTCGGCAATCCGTTGATCCGGGTTATCAATCTCAGTTTTACCGATATGCAGGTTGTAATAAGCGCGATTCCCAAAGGGATCGCTACGCGAAACGCGAAAATAGTTATCCACGAATCGATGGGTGAGCCATTTGCGCCATTGCAGGCTGAGGCGATCGCGTAGATAGGTATAGCCCGCCAATAGAGGTGCATAAATCACCAGCACACCGATAAAAATGATCACCGTTTGCCAGAAACGGGCTTCATCCTGGGCAGAAAGGGCTGAGATGAGTACCCCTCGTTTGTTATTGAGTAAAACACTCAATCCCGTATAGGCTAGCAGAAACAGCACCACACTCAGGAGTAACCCTCTGGCAAGCCATTTCTCATCTCCTAACCAATAAGACTTTGCGATCGTCCAGAATTGCTGGAGTACCTTGAAATTTAATCGATCCATCGGCTTGTTTGGCTAACAACTCACTCTGCTGGACGATACTCAGTAAAGGCAAACTTGGGTAAAATTTGCTCCAATACTGGTACGACTCATCCCTAGGCAATTATTTAATTATGCTACAAATTTCTAACACTGTGAGTCGTCCTGCGGATGAGATTGAGATGAGTGCGGTGCGCTCTCAAGAAACAGGGATCAACAGTCTAGCCATGTTGAAATCAGGGCTATTAATTACTCCAATTCCAACTTTAACCCTGGCATTAATCGCTGTAAATTTTTTAACGATTTACCTTGCCAAGGAATTTTATCCGATCCTTTAATTTCAATCTGGATCGTCTTCTTTTTACGTACATTCAGAACAAATTTCGACAACATACTAATTCCTGAACTATTCAGGAATTCTAGCTCTCGCAGATTTAACGTAATTAGCGCAGGATCTTGCTGAATCATCTGATCGAGGATGTTTACAATCGGTTGGTACTCCTTCATTCCACCCAGTCGCAGTGACCCTTGAAAATATACGGTTGCTGTTTCTGGCTCCCCGATTACTTGGTAGTTTTCACCCTGAACTGCTTGCTTGTCCATGAATACATTATCTCCTAAAATAACGAATCAAAAATCTTATGTTTTGAAGGTTTAGGCTCTATACCTGAAGTTGCACCATAGTTGTTACCGTAACCACCTCTGGTTCTTTTTGAACGGTTTCAAATTTCCAACCTAATTTGGCAAAATAATCATTTTTCATGGTTAATAGCCCCAGCCCAGAACTGCCTCCACTTTCATCTTCAGCACTTTTTTCGAGTTGACGGATATAGAGTTCATCCAGATCAGATCCCAGTAATTCTTTAATGAAGGATTGGAACTTATACATAGATTGATGAGAAATACTATTCGTTGCCAGCAAAACTAATGTTATTTCTGCCGCAACCTCTAAAATATGTAGACCAAACTTAATCGGATAGGATGAACTATCGTCATTGAACTTCATCGCGTTTTCCAGTAACTCATTCGCGACATAACTCACGGCTCCTTTTATTTCAATCCGCTTTCCCTCAGGATCTGGATCTTCGTCAATAGCGGGAAAAAATGTAGTCAAGTAATCAGCGACAAAATCAGCGGACAAACCATTATTGCGCCAGCGTTGCTGAATGGGAATGGAACTCGGTGAGAAGCCAAGAATTAAAAACTCATGTTCATTCGATAGATTTTCTTTAAATTCTCCGAATATTTTATGCATAGCCCTTATATCCAATCCAAGGTTATTCGTTTTCTCATAAGTAAGTTGCTCAATAACGTTATACGACTGTTGAGGGTTGACTCAATATAGCACAATATCATCCCCTGACTCTAACTGCACACAAGCGTGGCTGATAAACTCAGTGATTTCCTCATCTAAGCCAATTGGAAAACCTAAATCTATCCTATTCCACATCGTTGTAATGGAGACTATCATAATAGTCTCCTCCAACTTCGTCAACGGGTTCCGTAAATCCCATAAGATCTAATTTAAAGTTAACGGTTGAGATTAGGCAACAGGAAGGACTTCAGGCTTCTTTACATTCCTTAGTACAGACAATCATTTCTTCATGTTGTCCACTCACACTCATAGTAGTCCCCGCCAACTTCATCGGCTGGTTTTAATTGTCTGAAGTGCTGGCGTAAACGGCGGATGGATAAGGTCAAACCAGAAATGCCATCAAGGGTTTTAACTCGGAAAAAAGATTGCTCAGGATTGGTTTTTAAGTAGTTGAGGGCGTCCCATTCAAATTGATTTTTGGGTCCTGCTTCCTCACGTCGCCAAGGAAATGGATAATCGCTGTAGAGTCGAACGGACATGTCAGTTTTCTTTTCTCGAATTTCACGACTCAGTTCCAGTAAGTAGGTTGCAGGTAGAGGAATCCCACCCTCTTGATTCAAATAGTTATGAGTCACGCTGATCCCATCCACCATTTCGGCTCGACTCACGATTTCTGAGCTATAAAGGGTTCGGGCTTTCTTCATCAGTTGTGCATAAACTTTAGCATTTCGGAAAGGGGATGATATCATGTCCGGTTGAATACTCACATTTAGGTGGAGACAAGGCAGAGGGCAGAAGGCTCCAGGGCTCCAAGGGAAGGAGCAAGGTTGCAAGGAAGAAGGATATTATGGTTATTTCGGCGGACATGATATGACTTCATCAGATTGGGTATCATCCGTCGAATGGCTAATAAAAAACCTGCTGACGCAGGTTCGTGGCAATGATATAGCAGTAGACACATCGATTAGGACTTTCGCCACCATTGTAGAGACGTTGCATGCAACGTCTCTACTATTGAAAGGATTAACGGCGATGTCCCAACCATTTTGAGGCAATTGCCCCCATAACCGCCCCCACTAAGGGATTACTGAGGAATTTGACAATCGCAGGTTGATCGGCTAAAACCTCCTGAAAGATATCCGGATGAGAGTGATAGGTAAACGCAGCGAGTTTAGCTACATCATCCTCTGTCATCCGACGGGCGTGATGGGTGGAAAGTCCCAGTTGTTTTTCCAAGTCGCGATCGCTCAATCCGCGTTTCTTGAGTTGCTTGAAAAACTCACGCGCCACATCATCCCGTTCATTGGGCTTAATCTGAGCGATCGCCTGTCGCAGTTCAGGTTCCATCTGACTGGGAGGAATGCGATCAGGATGCAGAGATTTGCCAAATAATTGGCGTCGTTCATCTCGCGAAGAACGTTGTGCAAAGTCATCAAAGTTTTGATATTCTTGCTCTGGTGTTTCTGGAACAGGTTCCAGAGATTCAGTATTACCACCCGCCAAATCCTTCATGATCTGACGTTTATACTGGTCACTCGTTGCCATCGTTTATTATCTCCTTTTTTATTGATAGGTAACTTGATTGGACTGATTATTGTAATTAGCTGTCACAATAAGTTCTTTATCTGGGGCGTATACCAATACTTTCAAATCTCGATTCGGAAAATTATGGTGAAACCCTTGAACTAAAGACCGGGCTAAATCCTTAACCTCTTGCGGACGAACTTGAGGAGTAATCACAACGCCTAACTTATCATTATCACGCACGTAGGCGTCGTTAATTAATCCTTTTGCCGTTTGCACCACCCAATTCCCAAACTCTTGACCTGCTGCCGTATTCCCTCGTTCTAATTGTTGATAGGTGACACTGGGATTTAATGCTGTTGGTGTTTTTGCTTGGCTTTGATTTCCTTGGCAAGCCGATGTTGTCGCTAGAACTAAAATTAAAGCCAATGCTGTGAAAAATTGACGAGTTCTTTGACCTAAAGTCACAGCAACCTCCTGATAAAACGAATAGTGGGTTTTAAATACATAACCAGAAGGTCTAGATCAAGACTGACTAGACCTTCTGATTCTAGTAAAGCAGGTCGAAATAAATCAGCCAACTCAAATCAGATACGAGTTTTTCGGCGTTCCCAATCACGCAAAACTATCAACCTGCTTACTATTTCTGATAATGCAATTAGTCAATTGCTTGTTTGGCTTTGTCTTTCACGTCTTCAACAGCGTGGCGAGCTTCAGCTTCATTTTGCTTTGCTTTACCTTCTGCCTTATCTTCAGGATCACCCGTGACATTACTCATGGCTTCCTGTGCCTTTCCTTCCAGGTTTTTGGCAGTGGCTTTAGCTCTATCTTCGGTACTCATATTTTAATTGTCTCCTAATTGTGATGATGATAAATTTGCCCTAAAAAAAAGTGAATGATTTTTTGGGTAAATTTCTCTCGTATTAGTATCTAATGTATCTGTATTTTGGGAGATAATCGTCAATCTACGGATAGATTAACCTGATCCCCTGTTTACGTCTAAAGAAAGATCTGATTACTTAGAACTCCCCGACAAAACTTTAGAGACGCGCCATGGCACGTCTCTACAACCAGAAAGATTTTCCACTAACCGTTAATCCAGATAACCCATCAGTTCATCAACTTCTTCCATGATATTGGAGGCAATGGGGCGGTTGCCCATAATCATTTCTGTTTCCGCCAGATTCAGCGTGCTAATCGAAATGGGGCGATTTCCAGACACAGGGATGACATCTTGGACTTGCACATTACTCGCTGCGATCGGGCGATTGCCTAAGGCGGAAAGCGTACCAACAACTTGTAACTCACTGGTATCAACAGGACGCATCCTCATGATCGAAGCTTGGTCACTCACTTTTAGCGTACTGGTGGCGATGGGACGATTTCCCGGTAGAGGGATTGAAGGTTCAACCAGAGACACTCCCCCAGTTTGTTTGTCTTGAGTCGTTATCGCTGTTAATTGCTTGTCGTTATCTTTTGCCATGCTTGTTTCCTCACTTTTTTTACGGGTACGACTGTTTGTTTTACTATTAGCTTTTCCTTGGGAAGTAGCGTTGCTTGCCATAACCAATTCCTTTAAATTTCTAACGGCATTTGTCTGGGAGTGACAGACTCAACCCCTTTTGGGGCGTTGTCGCTACTCTGACTCAGATTTTGAGAATTATTATAAACGTATATCTATCTTAACGAATAGGGATAAAATAATACAAACTTGTAAAGATTTGCAAAGATAGAGGGCAATCCACTGAGACTATCGAGGGTTGCATCAATCCTGTATCCCTGAAGGGGTGACAAGCTATTTGAGGTGTAGGACAAACCCATATAAAATAGTGAGCGAGACGCTCGTACTACACCCTTTCCCTAGTCTCTAATCCCTCAAAACCGCTAAATGCAAAATCCCATCGCCCTGATTCACCAACGGATTCTGCGTGTGACCAATCACTAAACCATCAAAGGGTGCATACGCTTTAATGCTATTCTCACCAAAGGCATCGGAAATAATACACAAAACTTGCTTTTTGTCAACGCGCTGACCCAATTTAACAGTAAGACGCAAAATCCCACTCCGGGGCGCTCGTACCCACTTACTTTGCTTAACTTCTAGTGATGGGTGCAACGAGTCAGGAAATGCCAACTCAATCATGTTTAATCTCACCATCATCCGGAGAATACCCTCTACCCCAATGGCGATCGCATCCGGATCAAATCGCAACGCCTCACCCCCCTCATACAAGAGGATGGGGATACCTCGCTTGGTTACCGCTTGACGCAACGAACCATCCCGAATGGTTGAATGCATCAGCAGGGGTGCAGCAAACGCTTTCGCACAGGAATAGGTTTCTGAGTCATCCAAATTCGCCCGAATTTGTGGTAGATTTGTGCGATGTTGAGCCGCTGTGTGCAAGTCAATCCCATGGGTACAGCGACTCACCACTTCAGTCATAAACAAATCCGCCAACCGAGAGGCTAAAGAACCACGAGGGGAACCCGGAAAGGAACGATTTAAATCTCTGCGATCGGGCAAATAACGCGATTGTTCAATAAAGCCAAAAACATTAACAATTGGCACCGCAATCAGGACACCATGAAGTTGAGACGGATTAATCCGTTCTAAGACTTGGCGAATAATTTCCACCCCATTAATTTCATCCCCATGAATCGCCGCACTAATCCACAATCGTGGACCCGCATCCACACCATTAATCACAGTAATCGGTAATGAAAGCAGTGTTTGCGTTGGCAGACGGGCAACCGGAATTTCTGTGCGCTTCCGTTCTCCGGGCGCAATACTAATTCCACCAATTGTTATAGATTCATGATTCACAGTTGAGTTTTTCATTTTGACCCTTCACTGCGTTTGAGGTAACCGAGTTCGTAGGGGCGGGTTTAGGGACTTACGTTTCGCTATTGATGATAATGTTTGCACAAAACCCGCCCTTTCCAAATGTAGGCGCAGGTTTCACTACTATCATTTCTTCCCTCACCCAGATGAAACTAAACCCGCCCCAACTTGACCCTGCGCGTCGCTATTTGACAAAGGACAAATGACAAACTAATACTGAATGCGATCGCGCGTTTTTCCGGATGCTGCATTTTTCTGCAAAAAGTCAATAATTTTTCCCGCTACATCCACACCCGTCGCGTTTTCAATCCCTTCTAAACCAGGAGACGAGTTAACTTCCATCACCACCGGACCATGATTAGATCGCAACAAATCCACACCCGCCACCCTCAATCCCATCGCTTTCGCCGCCCGTACCGCCGTACTGCGTTCCTCTGGAGTTAACTTAATTTGTTCAGCATTACCACCCCGATGCAGATTGGAACGAAATTCCCCCGGTGCGCCTTGTCGCTTCATCGACGCCACCACTTTGTTATCAATCACAAAGCAGCGAATATCCATACCCGCCGCTTCTTTAATAAACTCCTGCACTAAGATATTGGCATCTAAACCGCGAAACGCTTCAATCACCGACTTCGCCGCTTGATGGGTTTCTGCTAAAACTACACCAATCCCTTGAGTCCCTTCCAGCAGTTTGATCACCAGTGGCGCACCACCCACAATATCAATCAACCCATCAATATCTTGCGTGGAATGAGCAAACCCCGTCACCGGAAGTCCCACACCTTCACGGGAGAGAATCTGAAGACAGCGTAACTTATCGCGGGAACGAGAAATAGCTTGGGATTCATTGCCGTAAACACCCCCATCACTTCAAATTGGCGCACCACAGCCGTCCCATAGAACGTCTTCGACGCACCGATGCGAGGAATAATCGCATCTAACTCTTCCAAAACTTTCCCCTGATACACCACCTTGGGCTTATGAGACGTAATATTCATATAACAACGCAGGTAATTAATCACCCGCATGTCATGACCCCGCGCTTCCCCCGCTTCCTTGAGGCGTCGCGTGGAATATAGCGAAGCATCTTGGGACAAGATAGCTATTTTCATAAAAGGACTATAGAATCATTTGCTTAATTGTGCGCTTCCTGGTTGAACTTTGGACAAAAGACCGACCCGCATCGACTAAAAAGCGTTTACGGACGGCTTGACGCCCTAACAGCATCCGGAATCCCATAACATCTCGGTTCGTCAGGGTCAGTTCAATCAACCAGCGCTCCCCGTTTAGTTCTACCATAGTTTGGATAACGGGTCGTAACTGGGCGTGACCGCCAGAATTGCGAACCTGTCGCTGGTCAATCAGTTCGGCTTCGGCGGATACGGTGCGATGGGTATCTCGTTGATAGGGATGGACTTTAAACCGAACCATAGTTTTGTCATCCCGTGAGAAGGGTTCGACATCAAAGGCGTGTAAGGCGGAGGAACGCGCCCCGGTGTCAATTTTAGCTTTAATCTGGGCAATTCCTAGATCCGGCAAGGCGACTCGTTCCCGCCAACCGATAATGGATAAGGATTTGGACATAAATTTTGTTCACGCTTGCTGGAATAGGGAAAACACTTACGTTTTATTGGCGGCGCTGGCGTTATCTGTAGGGGTAGGGCAATTGAAACAATACCCACCCGTGTCAACTTAAGGTGAGAAAGTCGGACTTGATATCACCCCATCGACTCGATCTGCTATCTTGAACGGAACTGGGTATAAATCAGCCCGAACCGTCTTTTTGCCAAGAAATCACCCTGACGTCGTAAAGGGTTTCGATCCAAACCTGGGCACCACATCTGGGACGATCAGGACGATAAACCACACGGCATCCTCCCGGTATTTCCACCTCATGACCATAGACATTCGTCTTGCCGCTTGGGTCTCCCTGCTCCTTTGCCCCAATCCCCGGTATTCTGTCGCACCACTTCTTCACCGTAATCACCGGCTGGCGTGAGTCGTTTTTTTGATTGGAGCGAATTCTTTGTGAGTTAACGTGAATAATCGTTTTCGCCGGCTTTCGGGGATTGCGCCAACGAGGCTGCGGACCTCTTTGACCGCGCTTAATGATCGGTTTGCCGTTAAATAGAGGCATTAACCACATCTTCCCAGTCTTGTAAGCACCTTCGACTCGACCCGCAAGCAACAGGACTCTCAGTCGAGCCGTAGAGATATTTAAAAGTTGAGCCGCTTGAGTTGTACCAACGATCATGTTAACTATAGTGATACCGTAATAGTTTTTATAACACAATTGACACATTATACTATTGTGTTCTACAACGCCGCCTATCGCCAAAAGAAGCTAAAATTCCCTTGACGAGTCTCAAGGATAGAGCAAAACCATGACAAATGCATCTCCCATCCCCGTTGTAGTCAACGGTGCGGCGGGTAAAATGGGTCGTGAAGTGATTAAGGCGGTCAGTCAAGCCGATGATATGACCTTGATTGGTGCCGTTGATCATAACCCGAACTATATGGGTCAAGATGTTGGCGAAGTCGCAGGTTGTGGTGCATTGGAAATTCCGATTCTCAATGATCTGCAAGCCACGCTCGTCATGGCGACTCAGGAACAAGTGCAAGGGGTGATGGTGGATTTTACCCACCCTGACAGCGTTTATGAGAATGTCCGCACCGCGATCGCGTATGGGGTTCGTCCGGTTGTTGGTACCACGGGACTCACGAGTGATCAAATCAAAGACTTGGGCGAATTTGCCGAAAAAGCCAGCACAGGTGCTTTAATTATTCCCAATTTTTCCATTGGTATGGTCTTATTGCAACAAGCCGCCATTCAAGCTTCCCAATACTTTGACCACGTTGAAATTATCGAACTTCACCACAATCAAAAAGCTGACGCCCCCAGCGGTACAGCGATTCAAACGGCTCAACAATTAGCCGGATTGGGCAAAACCTATAATCCAGCTAAGGTCGAAGAAACCGAAAAACTGGCGGGGGCGAGGGGGAGTGTCGCCAATGACAACATTCGCATTCACAGTGTCCGCTTACCCGGTTTAATTGCTCACCAAGAAGTCATCTTTGGGGCGCCGGGTCAAATCTACACCCTACGTCATGATACCAGCGATCGCTCTTGTTATATGCCAGGCGTCTTGCTTGCCATTCGCAAAGTGACTCAGCTCAAATCTCTCGTCTACGGATTGGATAAAATATTGTAATAAATGAATTCTCCGTTCCCGGTTCCCGGTTCCTGGTTCCCTATTCCCTATTCCCTCTTCTCTGAACAAATGACCAATGACTAAAACCCATGCTAGTACCACTTACCCGCCAGACCTTTGAGCAACTCATTCCTGTGATTGCTACAAGTTCCCAGTATGCTTACTACTGGGGAAAATTCCCAGACTTTTTAAAGCGACTGCTGATTTCGGTTGTCGCTGTTGTCGTGGTATTGCTCTTAGGACTCTTTTTAGGTGAAGGGTTTGATCCCTTACGCTTTCTTTTAGGTATTATCACCGGGTTGTACTGGTTTTGGAGTCCGGTCTACTGGGCAAGTCGGCGTAATATGCAGATACGTCGCTATAAATATAGTGGCTTCTGGCAAGGTCGAGTATTGGATGTCTTCGTCACTGAAGAATTAATTGGTACTGAAGAAAATGTCAACAATCGGGGTGAGTTGGTGATTGTGGAAAATCGGGAGCGACGCCTGAATTTAGAAGTCGGTGACGAGAGCGGATTTACCACAGTCCTACAAGCACCTCTACGCCGCACTCACAAAGGCATTGTTCCCGGTCAAATTGCCCAGATGGTGGTGATGTCCAATCAGCCTGATTTATCTCGTATTGCCAACAACAGTGATATTTATATTCCTCGCTTGAATATTTGGGTGAGTGACTATCCTTACTTACAGCGCAATGTGTTTAATCAGGTAAGTCGCCAGTTAACTCAAGCTGAGGAGGATGATTATCCAGCTAACCGTGTGGTTAAGACTCGCCGTCGTCGGCGTTGACGGGATGGTAGGTTTAGCTGGGATTAAGCTGTTCGGCATTTAAACCTTAATGTCAATAATAACGAAAGCCTTGTAGTGCGAGCATCTTGCTCGCTACTAATACCCAATTTAAATGCATGACAGCTTACCTGAATTCAATGTACTACAAAACATAGTTCAATTTGAAGCGTGAGTAGAATTGCATAAGTCTTGTTAGGATAAATGTGAACAGTAGGTCACTGAATGCTGGGTATGTCATCAACCTCAACCCCTCTACCCGATTCCCTCGCCAAAATTGTGCAGCGATTTAAGCGACGGACGAATCCTAAACAACGGTATGAACAGCTTCTCTGGTATGCCAAGAAGCTTCAGGATATGCCAGAAGCGGACAAAACACCGGACAATAAAGTCCAAGGCTGCGTTTCCCAGGTTTACATCACTGCCAACCTCGAAGACGGAAAGGTATGGTATCAGGGGGATTCAGATGCACAGTTAGTCAAAGGGCTAGTGGCGCTGCTAATTGAAGGGTTAAATGGACTTCCCCCAGAGGAAATTGTGGACGTGTCCCCAGAGTTTATCCAAGAAACCGGGTTAAATGTCAGCTTAACTCCATCCCGTGCCAATGGCTTCTACAATATTTTCCAGACGATGAAGAAAAAAGCCCTGGGATTCAAACTGGCGACGAATCCGAGTTAGACAATTTCGGCAGCATAGAGGTGAAAGAAAGCACATATAGCATTACGGGCATACGTTAGGACATTACCCTGTTGCCTATTGCCTATTCCCTATTGCCTTGTCACCTAATTTTATTGTCCTAACCTGAATGCGTAGTGCGATAACTCTCAAGTAGGTTGGGTAGAGCGTAAGCGAAACCCGACCTACTGGCGTCGCACAGCTAAAATTGTGGTATGGGTTGTAGGTTGGGTTGACGCCTGTTACCCAAGGAAATTTAGGGCTAAAGC
Source organism: Coleofasciculus sp. C1-SOL-03 (assembly GCF_040220555.1). Lineage (NCBI taxonomy): Bacteria > Bacillati > Cyanobacteriota > Cyanophyceae > Coleofasciculales > Coleofasciculaceae > Coleofasciculus > Coleofasciculus sp. C1-SOL-03. The sequence goes on along the minus strand of NZ_JAVJUO010000140.1, from coordinate 55,254 downwards.
CCTTACTACGAACCCAAGCTAATTTACATGTTCCCAATAATGATTGTTTAGACAGACATGATATGACTTAAGTGGTAACACTACGCTTGAGAACAAAAAAGAATGGTTGGGGTGAGTGTTTCAAATCCATAATTCCTAACACAGTATTTTCATCCACTTTCCGAAATGAGTCATTAATCGGCAGATAATCATAGATCATTGTGGCACTAACTTTGCCTCGATAGTCCATCATGCGGAGTCGGGCTTGACTTTCCTCTGTTTCCACGAAGGGTTTCAGTAAGGAATTCGTCAGCCTCAGCCAAGGTTTCAGAGAATCATTGTTGAGAAGTGGTAACTTAAAAAGCAAGTTAATCGCCGTGGAATTGGGTGCAACTTTAAAAATTTTTCCCTGACTCTCTAAAAATAACAAAGGATGAACTGTCTCCGGATCAATAAATTCTTTCCCATACCAATTAAATGTCTCTAATAAGCCATCTATTGGGTGATCGGTATGAAGTTCAGAGCCTTGCCAACGACCGATCATAAAGTCTAAATCTACGGGTTCGAGAGAGTCAAACAATTGTAAAGCGGTTTTGGTTGTCGTTTTACCTGCGTTCAGAATTGACTGGCAGCTTTCTAAAGTTGGCATAGTTTTAAGGATTGTATATTCGATGGCGATCGCGAGTTTTTGTTCGCAGATCTAAGCTAAAAAGAATGATACTGATCTAAGGCTGGTGGGCAATGCCCACCCTACAATATATTATATATCTATCAAGGGTTTTGGTACTCGAAAATGCTGAATGAGCATGCCATTGAATTTAAAAAGATGACATACTCTACTTCTACCTTTCTTTGATCAAACGGTTGAAGCCCTTAATTGTCCACAGGCGGCGTCTTTTTCCAAACCACGAGAACGACGCACACTGACGGCTATGTTATGCTGTTCTAATGTCTCCACAAAGGCTTGAATCCGGCGGGGACTCGGACGCTGATAATCCACTTCGCTAATCGGATTATAGGGAATCAAATTAACGTGACTTTGAAACCCACGTAGGTGTTGAGCTAATTCTATTCCATGTTCGGGTTGGTCATTCAGTCCTGCCAATAGGATATATTCAAAGGTGACTCGGCGTCCGGTGATCTTGACATAATCCCGACATTCCTGTAGTAAATCAGCTAACGGATAATGTTTAGCACTGGGAATCAGTTGTTCGCGCAGTTGCTGATTAGAGGCATGAAGGCTAACAGCAAATGTCAATTGCAGTTTATGTTCTGCTAGTTGACGAATGCGATCGCGAATACCTACGGTGGAGATCGTCAGCGATCGCATACCGATACCAATATCCTGATTGATGGATAGCACAGCCCGGATTACCCCCTCTAAATTCAGTAAGGGTTCTCCCATGCCCATAAAGACAACATTACTCACCCGTTGCCCAAAATCCTCCTGAACCGTCAGAACTTGATCAACGATCTCATGACGGTGGAGATTCCGGGTAAATCCGCCCTTCCCCGTGGCACAAAAGTCACACGCCATCGGACAACCGACTTGGGAGGAGACGCAAACCGTTAACCGATTAGCCGTGGGAATCCCCACGGTTTCGATAATATTGCTGTCCGCTAACCGCAGCAAATATTTGACCGTGCCGTCAGGAGCCTGAGAACGATAATGTAGAGTAGATCGACCAATGGGAACATCAACTAAGGCTTGCCGCCATGACTTGGGAAAGACGGAAATATCACTCAGCGATCGCGCCCCTTTTTGATAAATCCAGTTGTGAAGCTGGCGTCCCCGATAGGCGGGTTGTCCCTGCTGTTGTACCCATTGGGTTAATTCGGCAAAACTTGCCCCTAATAGCGGTGTCTTGGTTGCATCTGGCTGATTATTTTCTGGGGAGACCGGAGAATGGGGAGACGGAGTGACGGAATAAACCATAAGTCTGATGCTTCTTATATTTCACAGATTGTCTATTTTGTCAAGAATATAAGCGGTGAGATGGAGGCAGTCGGATCTATATTTGATTTTACCGCCTCAGTAAGAGTTGGGGGAGGAAACCGTTGGGATACAACGACAAATAACAAATGACCAAGACAAACAAAACCAAGCTAATTAAATGTCCCACTGGCATCCAGGGACTTGACGAAATTACCAATGGCGGATTACCTCAAGGACGTCCCACATTAGTTTGCGGTCAAGCCGGCTGTGGTAAGACACTCATGGCAATGGAATTTCTGGTACATGGTGTCACGGAGTACCAAGAACCGGGTGTTTTCATGTCCTTTGAAGAGTCGCCAGAGGAACTGACACAGAATGTTGCCTCCTTCGGTTGGGATTTAACCGCATTAGCTGATCAAAAGAAACTGGCGCTTCATTATGTACATATTGATCGCACTCAGATCCAGGAAACGGGTGAATATGATCTCGAAGCCCTATTTATTCGTCTCGGCTATGCCATTGACTCGATTAACGCCAAGCGGGTTGTCTTAGACACCCTAGAGGCTTTGTTTGCCGGATTGCAAGATAATGCGATCGTCCGTTCTGAATTGCGGCGATTGTTTTTTTGGCTGAAGGAAAAGGGCGTGACGGCGATTATCACGGGTGAAAGTGGTCAAAATACGCTCACTCGTCAAGGTTTAGAAGAATATGTTTCTGATTGCGTTATCTTCCTCAATCAACGGATTATCAATGAACTGGCAACACGACGATTACATATTATCAAGTATCGCGGTTCCCGACACGGTACGAACGAATACCCCTTCTTGATTGAAGACGACGGGATTTCTGTATTACCCCTCACCTCTGTGGGATTAGATTACCAGGTATCCAATGAGCGAATATCCACAGGTGTTGAGCGCTTAGATGCAATGCTAGGAGGTGAAGGCTATTTTCGTGGTAGCAGTATTTTGATTTCCGGTACAGCGGGAACAGGCAAGAGTTCACTTTGCGCCCATTTCGCTAATGCGACTTGCTTGCGGGGAGAACGATGTCTCTACTTTGCCTTCGAGGAATCCGCTAGTCAGATTATTCGCAATATGCGATCGATTGGCATCGATTTAGATCTATCTGTGCAAAAGGGTTTGTTAAAAATTCAAGCGATGCGTCCAACCTTTTATGGGTTAGAGATGCATTTAGTCAAAATTCATCATTTTGTGAATGAATTTAAACCCAGTGTTGTGATCATTGACCCCATATCGAATCTGACGGATATCGGTAACTATATGCAAGTCAAATCATTTATGATGCGTCTCGTTGATTTCTTTAAAACGCACAAAATTACAACGGTTTTGACCCATTTAAACGTAGGCGGTAATCCCTTGGAACAGACGGATCTGGGTATTTCTTCGTTAATGGATACCTGGTTACTGCTGCGGGATGAAGAAAGCAGCGGCGAACGTAATCGCTTACTGTTTGTCCTCAAATCTCGCGGCATGAAACATTCTCATCAAGTCCGTGAATTTCAGTTGACAGATACGGGAGTACAATTAGTGGATGTGTATCTGGGAGCAGGTGGTGTTATGGCGGGAACGGCACGAACCATCCAAGAAGCGCAAGAAAAGGCAGAGGCATTAGTTCGTCAACAAGCCATTGAACGCAAACAACACGAAATCGAACGCAAACGCCAGATTATGGAAGTTCAGGTGCAAGCGTTGCAAGCTGAATTTGAAACTCAAAAAGAAGAAATTGAGCAAATGATTCAGCAAGAGAAGTTGCGGGAGCAGACCCTACTCCAGGATCGCCGACTAAGGGCGCAGATGCGTTATTCTGACCCGCTCGATGAGATGGGAAAATAAGCATTAATAAGTAATAATTAATACGTAATAAAAAATGGTGAATAGTTTAGCGAATCAATTGTTGAGGAAGTCAGGGTACAATGACTAGATTAGTATTATAGGGAGGTAAAACAGCATCGTCATGAATGATTCCCACAAAAACAAGGAGAATTCGCCGGAGTTCCTCGAAAACTCTAATTCCAGTATCGATCCACTTGCTAATCCGGAGGTAGAAACTTATGTTTTTCGTTTGTATATTGCCCATAATAATTTCAAGTCGATCCAAGCGGTTAAAAACATAAAAAGCATCTGTGAAGAACACCTAAAAGGACGTTATGAACTGGAAATAATCGATATCTACGAGAATCCCGAACGTTTAGAACAAGAGCAGATTTTTGCTGTGCCAACTCTAATTAAAGAACTTCCTCCTCCTTTACAGCGTTTAATTGGTGATATGGCAGACAAGGAAAAGGTTAAGATTTGCTTGAGTATTTGAGCAATAAACATGTTTTCAACCCCATAGATCGATTCAGGGGTCAACTGAGTATAAAACTGCCCCGAATGGATGAGATTGAGTATCGATTAGAAATTTTTCCCAGAAACTGGTAACATTAGCAACACATAACCAACAGCCTCGAATCTACCGTCTGATTAGAGAACACAGCTAAACCGTGAAACCCAATCGTATTACTCCAGAACCTGGTCAAGAATCTGTCTGGGATTACCCACGTCCTCCCCGCCTAGAGGAGACAACAAAGCATATTCGGGTCATCTTTAACGGGATGGCGATCGCAGACACCCGACGGGCGAAACGGGTATTGGAAACCAGCCATCCTCCCTGCTATTACATCCCACCGGAAGACATCAAGCTGGAACACCTTTCTAAGACAGGGCGTAAAAGTTTTTGTGAATGGAAAGGAATGGCTGGATACGCCGACGTTGTAGTGGGTGACAAGCGGGCTGCCAATGCCGCCTGGTATTATCCGCAACCGACTCCAGAGTTTTCCTCGATTAAAGACCACTTTAGCTTTTATGCCAGTAAAATGGATGCCTGCTATGTGGATGATGAGTTAGTCCAATCCCAGCCAGGGGACTTCTACGGAGGATGGATTACCAACGATATTGTCGGACCGTTCAAAGGTGGTGCCGGAACAATGGGATGGTAGAGTTGAAATGGTATCCAATCGGACGCTCGTTTAGTCTTCGCCATACCCACAATGATGCAAGCCATACCTTCCCTGATCCTGGCGTTTCAATTTGCCTCTCCAGGACCGATTCTGGTGAAGCTAGGACCACTGACGATCCGGTGGTACGGTTTATTAATTGCTTCAGCCGTACTAATTGGAGTCAGTCTGTCCCAATATTTAGCCAAACGCCGTAACGTTGACCCAAATGCGATCGCTGACTTGGCAATCTGGTTGGTGATTGGGGCAATTCCCTGTGCCAGACTTTACTATGTCTTGTTTGAATGGGAACAATATGCCCAACGCCCGGAAGATATTATTGCGATTTGGAAAGGGGGTATCGCGATTCACGGTGCTATTTTAGGTGGACTTATTGCCACGATCATTTTTGCCCGGATGCAGAAACTATCGGTTTGGTTATTAGCCGATTTGGTGGTTCCGTCGCTGATTTTGGGGCAAGCGATTGGACGTTGGGGCAATTTCTTTAACTCAGAAGCCTTTGGCAGTCCCACAAATTTACCGTGGAAACTGTATATTCCTCCCCAACAGCGTCCTCCAGCGTACATCAATTATCAGTATTTTCATCCCACATTTCTTTATGAGTCGCTGTGGAATGTATTAATTTTTGTGATACTGATTACCTTATTCTTTCGGGATTTGAAACGGAAACCGCATCTGAAAGTGGGAACATTGGCGCTCATTTATCTGGTGGGCTATAGTGCCGGTCGAATTTGGATTGAAGGATTACGAACCGATAGTCTGATGGTGGGACCCTTACGCATTGCCCAAATTGTCAGCTTAGTATCAATTATCTTAGGATTGGCAGGTTTAGCATGGCTCTATTGGTTTCGCCGTCCTCTACCCGATGTTGTCCCACCGGAAAATCAGCAATGGGATACAGTTGCTGAGTAGTACATCGGTTATTGGTGTTAACTGAAATAACAAAAGTCCCAGAGAAGGAATCTCTAGGACTGAACCAGGGTGCATCTACCATTTCTTTCTTCCTATCTCTATGAACCTGCTCCGGAAATTTATATGTATCAAAGTCCTGACTCTACTCAACTTCAAAACCCTCTCCCTTCCCTAGCCCCAGCCGTCTACATTATTGGTGCCGGTCCTGGAGATCCGGAGTTATTAACCGTTAAAGCGGTGAAAATTCTGCAAAAAGCCGATGTTATTTTATTTGCCGACTCCTTAGTGCCATCACAAATTTTGCAGGAAACCCGTTCTGATGCAGAAATTATCCGAACTGGGAATAAAACCTTAGAACACATCTTACCCTTGATGATTGAACGAGTGCGATCGCAAAAATCTGTGGTTCGTTTACATTCGGGTGATCTGAGTCTATACAGCGCCATTCACGAGCAAATGCAAGCCCTTACCGAGGCGGAAATTCCCTTTGAAGTGATTCCAGGTATTAGTGCTTACCAAGCGGCGGCGGCTAAACTAGGGGTTGAACTCACCGTGCCAGATGTGGTACAAACCATTATCCTGACACGCATTAGTGGTCGAGCCTCAGCCGTACCGGAGTCTGAAGAATTAGCCTCCCTAGCCGCCCATCAAGCCAGTCTTTGTCTGTATCTCAGCGCTCGTCATATAAACGCCGCCCAAGCCAAACTCCTCCAGCATTATCCAGCCAATACCCCAGTGGCTATCTGCTTCCGGATTGGTTGGTCAGATGAAAAAATGTGGCTTGTCCCTTTAGAAGAAATGGCAGCACTGACTCACCAAGAAAATCTCATTCGGACAACACTTTATATTATCAGTCCCGCCTTAAGGACACCCTGGTCTTTACCTGAAACAATATCTAACCAAGATACCAAAGCAGCAACACGTTCTCGGCTTTATCATCCAGATCACTCCCACCTTTTTCGCCGCGAGGGGAGATAGGGAAGCAATGTAGAGACGCAGCATGCTACGTCTGGGAGCTGGGGAAGCAGGGGGAGTATAGTGATGGTATTGCCTGTTCCCTGTTCCTCATTCACCTATGAAGCCAACCGTCTGTCCTAAATGTGGTGCCAACTTAGAGTCGATCACCCATGGTGGCATAGAAGTCGATCGCTGCTGTAACTGCAAAGGGATTTGGTTTGATTCTCTAGAAGCTGAAAAACTCAAGCGGATTAAAGACTCCGAGCATTTGGACATTGGAGATCCAGAAACGGGACATCAATTTGATCAAATAGATGACGATGTGTCCTGTCCTCGCTGTGGCGCGACGATGTTTCGCATGATTGATCTGGATCGATATAGTATCTGGTATGAAAAATGCCCCCAATGTCATGGCGTCTGGTTAGATGCGGGCGAATTTAAGAAATTTAAGCAGAATTTCTCACGCAAAAGGATTTTAGGTCGAGTTCGCAAAACGTGGCGTCCTCGTCCTCGTTAAGGAGATAGGTAAGCTGAGGGAGCAGGGGGAGCAGGGGAAGCAATGTAGAGACGCAGCATGCTACGTCTGGGAGCTGAGGAGCAGAGAATTTAACTCAACACTCAACACTATCTCCCGCACCCAAAACCCCTTGGCTCTTGGTAAACTGAATGCCATATCTGTGCAACTAGGGAGAGGATGCCTTGCTAGACGAACAAGCGAAAAAAACGATGCTGCGTAAGATTCCGCATGGTTTGTATATCTGCGGTGTCAAAGATGGTGATAACTTAAACGGTTTCACCGTCAGTTGGCTGATGCAGTCTTCCTTTGAACCGCCACTGGTGGTGAATTGTATTAAGAGAGAGACAGGTTCTCACGAAATGCTGAAAAAAAATGGTGTATTCAGCGTCAGCTTCCTAGACAGTGGACAAAAAGACATGGCGGCGAAATTCTTTAAACCCCAAAGCCGAGTTGGGAATAAATTCGCCGATGTGGAATTTTATGAAGGAGAAGCCACAGGCTGTCCGATCATTTCCGATTCCCTGGGTTACATCGAATGTAAAGTAATCGATTCGGTGGAAAAGGGAGATCACAGCGTTTATGTGGGTGAAGTGATTGCCGCAGGTATCCACCGGGAAGGAAAACCGCTTTTACTCGAAAGCACCGGCTGGCAATATGGTGGCTAGAGACTGAATCCCAGTTTCCTCGTCTCCTGAATGGTTCTAACTCAGATCTGGCAGCAGTCAAGAGTAAGCTGGTTTGATGTAGGGTGGGTGGGCAGATCAACCCAAACACCCTTCTATTATCGTGTGTTGCTCTTGCTCACCACAGAGTAACTTGAGATGTATTACCTGTACTGCCAGATCTCAGTTCAATGACGTTACAAAAATAAGCCTATGCCTCTGATTAAAGTTCAATCCTCTGTCAGTAATCCAGAACCTACCCTAGTCGAAGGCTTGCTGAAAACTCTTTCGGGTAAGTTAGCCCAGCATGTAGGTAAGCCTGAATCCTATGTGATGACGGCATTTGAAGATGGTGTATCCATGACCTTTGGCGGTACCGTTGAGCCAACCTGCTACATGGAAGTCAAAAATATTGGCACGATGAACCCAGCCCAAACCCAGGCAATGAGTCAAGATTTTTGCCAGGTGATTAGTGAAAAGCTGGGTGTCCCGATTAAGCGAATTTACATTGAGTTCGCTGATGCCAAAGGTAGTATGTGGGGGTGGAACGGTACAACCTTTGGTTGAGTCTAGCTGATATCTTGCCACAAAAATCACGGAATTCCCCACCTACACGGTGGGGATAGATAGGGTTTGCTGTAGGGAGTCTTATGGTGGGGTTAGAGAGCAGGGGAAGCAGGGGAAGCAGAGGGAGCAGGGGAAGCAGGGGAAGCAATGGTACATTTTCGGTGATTCTATCGCCATAGTATTGAAAGTCCGACTACTTAGCGAATTGCTGCGGCTGGTGGCAGGACGAGTTTAGGCGCAGGCTTTACACTAGCACCGTTAGAGGATTTTTCCCCTTGACCTTGAGTCTCCTGAAGTAAAACCTCCCGAATTAACCGTGCCATCACCCGTTGGGCTAAACCGCCAGCAATTTTTTGTCCCATTTGCTGAGTTTCTGGCTTCATTAAGAATTGAGGAACTAAGGGAGCAAGTTGGAAGGGATCAAAACCAGGGGTATCTTGCAGAATTTGCCAAATTCGTTTGATATGTTCCGCACTTTGCGGCAGTTCTACGACTTTGCCAGTGGATGCTGTTTTCTGCTGTAATCCCACTCGTTGGCGTAGAGACTCCGTAACATTATCGAAGGTTTGACGCCCAAACATATCGACCGCTTTGATAATTTCCTCGATTAATTGTTCCCGAATCAAAGCCCCCCGTTCTGAGAATAAAAATTCTAACGTTTGATTCAAAACTTTATTCAGATCGTAATCTTGGGAATTAGCGGCATTCCGCAATAAATTTTCCAGACGATTCCAGCGGAAATCACTATCTTTGATCAGTAAGTCTTTGAGAGAAGCGCGTAATTGAGGGGAAGAGTCGGTTAACAAACGCTTCGCGACATACGGATAAGCTTTGCTAAGAACCTTAAAGTTCGGATCAACATTAATCGCAATCCCTTCCAATGTGACCAAGGAACGAATAATTAGAGCATAATACGCTGGAACTCGAAATGGATATTCATACATCACTTCTGAGAGTTGATCCGTGATGCTCTTGAAATTGAGTTCAGCAACACTAGCCCCTAAGGCATTGCTAAACACATTGGCAAGGGCTGGAATAATCGGAGTTAGATCCGTATCTTCCGACAGAAACTCTAATTTCACATAGTCATGAGCTAAACCCGCGAAGTCCCGGTTGACTAAATGAACCACCGCCTCAATCAACCCATAGCGCTGATAGGGTTTGACTTCGCTCATCATCCCGAAATCCAGATACGCCAGCTTCCCTTCTGGTGTGGCTAATAAATTTCCCGGATGGGGATCAGCATGGAAAAATCCATGTTCCAACAACTGACGTAGTGAACATTGAACGCCAACTTCAATTAAATACTTGGCATCAATTCCTTTGGCTTCAATTGCTTCCAGATTGGTCAGCTTAGTTCCACTAACCCACTCCATGGTCAAGACACGCCGTCCTGTATACTGCCAATAAATTTTGGGGATATAAATATCCTCAAGGTGACCGTAAAGGTTGGCAAAGCGTTCGGCATTACACCCTTCTTGGGTATAATCCATTTCTTCAAAGATGCGGGTGCCAAACTCGTCCATGATGGCAACTAAATCACTCCGCACCTGCTTGATATGGTTTTGTACCCACTGCGCGAGGCGGCGTAATATATAAACGTCTATGGCAATACGCCGTGCTAATCCCGGTCGCTGCACTTTTACAGCAACCGTTTCTCCCGTTTTGAGTTTCCCTTTGTACACTTGTCCGAGGGACGCAGCCGCGACGGGGGATGGGGTGAGTTCGACATAAATTTCTTCCGGACGTGCGCCTAATTCTTCTTCGATGAACCGAAACGCGACTTCATTGGGAAAAGGTGGGAGTTGATCTTGGAGCAATGCCAACTCTTCTAGGAAAATGGGTGACACTAAGTCAGGTCGTGTGGAAAGTGCCTGCCCCACTTTAATGTATGCCGGTCCAAGTTTGGTTAAGAGTTCCCGCAACTGAATCGCTCGTCGCCGTTCTTTGACCTGTCGGCGTCCCCGAATCTTATCCCACCATAGCTTTATGGCAAAGGCAGCAGCCGGTAATGTAATCCTGAGTAACCGTCCTAAAACTTGGAACGGCGCTCGTCCATATTGGGCTTCAATCGCTACCGGATCATAGCGTAGCGCTTCTGTTGGGTTTACTGAAACCTCTTGGGGCGACGCTGATACCGAGGACGTCGTCTGTTCATACTCAACCACAATTGGCTCAGGGGGTAAGGGTTCCACTGAGGGATTGAGTTCGGCTATTGAATCTCGGTGGGGAGAGGATGGGGAAATTGTTTTAAGATTCATATTAATTCAGGATTAACCAACAGGAGCGACGCTGTAAAGAATTGTAACAAAAAATGATTCAAACACCACGCCACTCAGTTTATCCTGCTCTGGATACATGTTTCAGCAACCCGGTTGGTTGACTCGACCAGGTATAGCCGCAGACAGGAGGGTTTTTACTGACACCTTCTCGTTTCAGCCGTTTCAGAACGTCCTAACGTTCATGGCAACAGCTATAGTATTTTGTGGCAGGATCACTAGGGCTATGATCAGACGGTAGGCTAAACCGACTGGGTATATCTATAGACCAGTATCTCTCTGGATTAGCTCTTCTCGCCTCTTCCTTCCCGGTGAAATTGGCACTCTCAGATGACTTATGACTTATTAGTTCTCCCTGAGTCCCCTACTAAAAAGGTTATGTTGTTATCACTACGGATTCAAAACTTTGCCTTAATCGATCAGCTGGAACTGGAATTTGCGGCGGGTCTGAACGTTTTAACAGGCGAAACGGGTGCAGGTAAGTCAATTATTCTGGATGCCATTGATGTGGCGTTGGGAGGGAAAGTCAGCCATCGTCTGATTCGCACGGGGGAAAAACGGGCGCTGGTTGAGGCGACGTTTCGCATCGATGCGACGTTAATGGCTTGGTTGAGTGAACAGGAAATTGATTTACTGGATGAAGCGGATTTGGTCTGTAGTCGAGAAATTACCGCGAAACAGAACTCGCTGCGATCGCGATCGCGAATTAATGGTATTCTAGTCAACCGTCGCTTGATGGAACAATTGCGCGATCGCTTGGTGGAAATTACAGCTCAAGGTCAAACCGTACAGCTTTTTGCCTCAACTCGCCAGCGGCGACTCCTGGACGTTTATGGCGGTTTCCCGATCAAACAACACCTTGATCAAGTGACTACGGCGTATCTGGCATCTCAGGAGGCTTGGCAAGCCCTGCAAAAACGGCGTCAGTCGGAACAGCAGCGCCTACAACGCCTCGATTGGCTAGAGTATCAAACTCAGGAACTGAGTGCCGCTGATCTTGCTGATCCCGATGAACTCACCGAACTCGAACAAGAGAGTCAACGGTTAACTCATGTCGTAGAACTCCAACAGCACAGTTATCAGGTCTATCAGTCGCTTTACCAAAATGATAGTGGGGCATTTGCCTGCGCCGATTTATTAGGGGAAGCCGAAACCACGTTGAGTGATATGGCGCAATACGACAGCCAGTTACAACCCATCCTAGAATTGGTCAGTGGTGCTTTAGCCCAGGTGGTGGAAGCTTCTCACCAAATTAATGCTTATGGGGATGGACTCGAAACTGATCCCGAACGTTTAGAAGAGGTGGAAGAACGCATCCGCGCCCTGAAACAAATTTGCCGGAAATATGGACCGACGTTAGCCGATGCGATCGCTCATTACCAAAAACTGACCTCAGAATTGGCTGAACTTCGAGGTAATGGTCAATCGCTGGATGAGTTGGAAAAAAATTATCGTCAATGTCAGGAAACCTTAACCGAATATTGTAATCAGCTCACCCAGTTGCGTCGAGTCGCAGCCGAGGAACTGGAACAACGTCTGGTGGAACAACTGAAGCCCCTCGCCATGGAAAAAGTCCAGTTTCAGGTCGCGATCACACCCATCACGCCAACATCCACAGGTGCGGATCAAGTGACGTTTTATTTATCTCCCAACCCAGGGGAACCCCTACAACCCTTAGCCGCAACAGCGTCGGGTGGGGAAATGAGCCGTTTTTTACTGGCATTGAAAGCCTGTTTATCCAATAGTGGTGATCCTGGTGTCACCTTAATTTTTGATGAAATTGACGCTGGGGTATCGGGGCGAGTCGCCAGTGCGATCGCGGAACGACTGCATCACCTGAGCCAGCAAAATCAAGTGTTGTGTGTGACGCACCAACCAATCATCGCCGCCATGGCAGATCGGCATTTCCGTGTCGATAAACAGGTGATCGATCAAACCCTCTTACCCCAAACCAGCCAGACAAATACGCTGGTTGATCAGGGAATCGCTGAAATTGACCTGCGTACCGTCATTCGCGTCAGTCGCCTGGATCATCATTCTCACCGCCAGGAAGAAATTGCCCAGCTAGCGGGTGGACAATCGGGTCAAGAAGCGATGACGTTTGCTGATTCGCTGTTGACCCAAGCCCGTCATTGGCGTCAAAATTAGATGGTCATTTGTCAGGGAACAGGCAATAGGGAACAGGCAATAGGCAATAGGCAATAGGCAATAGGTAATAGGCGATAGAAATTTTGTCTCCCATCTCCCCCATCTTCCCCATCTCCCCCAACTTCTCCATCTCCCCCAGCTTCCCCATCTCCCCCAGCTTCTCCATCTCCCCCATCTCCCTCATCTCCCTCATCTTCCCCATCTCCCCCATCTCCCCCAACTTCTCCATCTCCCCCAGCTTCCCCATCTCCCTCATCTTCCCCATCTCCCTCATCTCCCCCATCTCCCCCAGCTTTGCCAGCTCCCTCATCTTGCCAATAAAATAAACCTGAGTGGTAAAACTTTAACTGATAGAGTAATCTTATTCGTATGCCAGGAATGTTCTCTGACCCTAACGAGAAATATGACAGCTGCATTTTCACCCAGGTCTGCGGATCACAATGGAGATACCGTTGATATAACGCCAATCTATACTGACGACCAACGAGCGCATGAACATCAACCTGCCTCGGCTGGTGCGTTAGCGACTACAAATGGAACATTTACGGCGTTTCTTGCGCCCCTGACTCAAGACAGCTTCAAAGAAGTTGTCACGGGAGTGGAAAAGAAACTCGAAGTGGTTCATCAAACCCTGTCCATGCTTCTCGACAGCCAAGGGTTTGAGACAATTCTGCAGGAGATGCTCAATGCTATCACCTTGAAGACAGCAGAGCTTTTGGGTGCAGACCGGACAACAATATTTTTACTGGATGAAAATAAAAATGAATTATTTTCGATTGTCGCCGAGGGTGAGAATGAAAAAACCATAGAACTGCGGATTCCGGCTGATCAAGGAATTGCTGGGGAAGTGGCAACCTTTAAAAAGGTTGTCAATAATCCTTATGATTTCTTCGATGATCCGCGATCAGAAGGGTCGAAAAAACTCTATAAGACAACCGGATACCGGACGTATACCATGTTGACGCTTCCTTTACTCAATGAGAAGGGAGACTTGGTAGCGGTGGTTCAGCTACTGAATAAGCTGAAGCCGGATCATGAGCCTGAGGATGATTTACCCTTAGAAGAAAAAATTGATAAACAAGGGTTTAGCGAAAGCGACCAGAAACTTTTTGAAGAATTTGCTCCTTCCATCCGCCTGATTCTGGAGTCGTCCAAGTCATTTTACATGGCAACTCAGCAACAGCGAGCGGCGAATGCTCTGATGAAGGCGACTGAATCCCTGAGTAAGAGCAGTTTGGACTTGGAAGAAACGCTCAAGCGGGTGATGGATGAAGCCAAGGAGTTGATGAATGCCGATCGCTCGACTTTGTGGTTGATTGATCACGAACGCAATGATTTGTGGACGAAGATTGCTCAGGCTGGGGGTTCGATGAAAGAACTGCGGGTTCCCATCGGAGCGGGTTTTGCGGGTCGAGTGGGACTGACGGGCGAAATTCTCAATATCCCCTTTGACCTGTACAATCATCCCGATTCCGAGAAAGCCAGGGAAACTGATCGCAATACTGGATATCGTACCTGTAGCTTGCTGTGTATGCCAGTCTATAACGCCGATGGTGAGTTAATTGGCGTCACTCAGTTGGTGAATAAGAAGAAGAAGGGCGATTTTCCTGCTTACGAACCGAATCCCGATAAAGAGGAACAAGACGCACCGGAATGCTGGAAAGCGAGTTTCGATCAAAGCGATATTGCTTTCATGGAAGCGTTTAATATCCAAGCGGGTGTGGCGCTGCAAAATGCGAAACTGTTCGCCACGGTGAAGCAGCAGGAGCAAATGCAGCGGGATATCCTTCGCAGTCTCACCAATGGTGTGATTTCCACTGACAAAGCGGGTAAAGTGATCGCGGCGAATGAAAGCGCCAAGCAACTGCTGGGCTTTAGTAAGGGAGATACTATCGAAGGGCGATCGGTGTCAGAGTTGGTGAAAATTAAAGAGAAAGAGGGCAGTTTTGCCAGCTTTGCCCAATTGCTACAAAGTGCCTTAGACGCTAGAAGTGAGAAAGACCGGAATCAGTACTACCCGGATCAGATATTGCTGACGCCCAGCGATGAAGAACATAGCGTGCATTTGTCGATTAACTCCATTGCCGATACCAGTGATCTAACCAATGTGTATGGAGCGCTGGTGGTGATGGATGACATCAGTGATGAAAAGCGCCTCAAGAGTACCATGTATCGGTACATGACTCAGGAATTGGCAGAAGAACTGCTGAAACTGGGTGATGCCAAAATGGGAGGCGATCGCAAAGAAGTTTCGGTGCTGTTTTCCGATATTCGCAGCTACACCTCTTTGACCGAAAAACTGCAAGCGGAAGAAGTGGTGGGGATGCTCAATGACTATTTTGAATCGATGGTCGAGGCAATCTTTAAGTATAAAGGCACCCTTGACAAATACATCGGTGATGCGATTATGGCGGTATTTGGGTCGCCCTTACCCTTACCCGATCACGCCTGGAGAGCGGTACAAACGGCAGTGGAAATGCGATACCGACTGGCAGATTTTAATGCCCGTCGTTTAGCCCAGAAAAAAGAAGAAATTCGCATTGGGATTGGGATTAACTCCGACAGCGTAATTAGCGGCAATATTGGTTCGAGTAAGCGGATGGAGTTCACCGCCATTGGCGATGGTGTCAACTTAGGCTCTCGTCTGGAAGGTGCCAGTAAGCAATATGGCTGTGACATTATCATTAGCGAATATACCTTTAATCCCTGCCAGGATAAAATTTGGTATCGGGAACTTGATTGTATTCGGGTCAAAGGGAAGAATAAGCCAGTCAAAATTTACGAACTGGTGGGACTGCGTTCTGATCCCATTTCGGCTGAAAAAGAGGAAATTATCGAACATTACCACAAAGGGCGGGAGCATTATCTCAACCGCAAGTTTACCCGGGCGATGGGTGAATTTGGGATTATCATGGAAGAATTTGACAAAAATGACAAAGCGGCTGCGTTACACCTGAAGCGGTGTCAACATTTTCTCCAAGAACCCCCGCCGGATGACTGGGATGGGGCGTACACGATGACTGAAAAATAAATTAAGCGGCTAGTCTTTCTTTGGGTGGGGTGGGCAATGCCCACCCTACTTACTTTTCGCTGACCTAAGCACCAAATTTTCCCTCGACAGAGGGTTGACCCTGAGCGAAGCCGAAGGGTCAACCATTGCCCATTGCCTATTCCACACCGAGCGAAACCGAGGTGTTCCCTATTCCCTCTCCCCACCACAAGACTTATTCAGCAACCCCTATTTATCGTTAATCAGAGGATTATTATCCAGCCCAGTGTGAGTCATAATAGATCCCAGTGTCTACTGAATTCGGTATTAATGAGAGTTACAGTTCAGGGAAATTCTTGCTAGCGTTAAGGTGTTAGTTGTGGGTAATCAGATACGTGAAAGAGACTAGTGGGGAGTTATATCAAAACCATGCTCTTGAGCAAAGCGAAGAGTCAAAGCTCTCTGTCTTATGGTCGCGTCTTAAACGCATTGGTAGTTTAACCTGGAAAAATCCAGTCTTACTCACCAGTTTGGCGGTGACAGGTGTGTTGCTGGGAACTCGCCAGTTAGCCCTGTTGGAGCCGTTAGAGCTTTATGCCTATGATCGGTTGATGCAGTTGCGACCCAGTTTACCCCCTGACCCCCGCCTGTTAGTGGTGGAAGTGACGGAGCAGGATACTGCATCCTTAGAGCAGTGGCAATCCAGAGAGCAGTGGCCCATGACTGATGCTCTGATGCATAAACTTCTCTCCAAGCTTCAGCAACATGAACCAACTGTAATCGGTCTGGATCTTTATCGAGATATTCCCATCCCCCCCGGTAACCCTGAATTAACCCAACTGTTTAAACAAAGTGATAATATCATCCCCATTTGTCGCTTGGGGGACGAAACCACGGACGGGACTCCCCCACCGGAAAGTGTACCGCCCGAGCAGGTTGGCTTTGCGGATTTAGCCATTGATGAAGGGGGTGTAGTGCGTCGGGCATTGTTGTTTCACAGTGCTGACATTCCTGAAGGTTGCAACACCCCTCTTTCATTTAGCTTTCAGTTAGCTCGGTTCTATCTTGAAAAACAAGGAATTGAACCCCAAACGGTTACCCTAGACGAACAAGACGAACAAGACGAACAAGAGTATCTCAAATGGGGAGACGTTATTTTCAAACCCCTACAGCCCAAGTCAGGAGGGTATCAGCGGGCGGATGCAGGGGGCTATCAAATTTTGTTAAATTACCGCTCTGGGGACAAACTCGCCGATACTGTTACCCTGGCAGATGTTCTGGAAGACCGGGTTGATCCCAGCTTAGTCAAAGACCGCATCGTCCTGATTGGAATTTCTGATCCAGCGGTAAATGATCTGTTCTTCACCCCCTACAGTTCTGAAGGGGACGTGCTGAAAAAAATGCCGGGAGTCGTGGTTCATGGTCAAATTGTCAGTCAACTTCTCAGTACGGTTCTGAATGAACGCAAGCTATTTTGGTTTATGCCGGAATGGGGAGAAGTCCTCTGGATCGGATTTTGGTCATTGACGGGAGGTATCTTGATATACGTTACCCGCAATATCCAACAACTGCTGCTGGCTGAAATAGTAGCTATTGGTCTGGTAGGCGGTATATCCTTCATCGTGTTTCTGGAAGCCGGGTGGATACCCGTAATCACACCCATCTTGGGACTGGTGATGTCATCGACAGGGGTCTTGGCTTACAGCGCCTACCAAAATCAGCAAGAACGCGCCCATTTTGCCCGTTTGCTCCAAGAACAGGAGAATAATCTCATCGCCCTGCAGGGGATGTTGCAGGATAGCACCAGAGTTCCGCTTACCACTCAGGACGATGAAGATGATGATAAGACACTGATTGCAGACCAGCACGAGGTAACCCTGAGTGAAGAAACAGCGATCGCCCCATCGCCCCAACAAGGGAATGATTCAACGGCAATTTGGACACCTGACGCCGTTACCAGCCCACCCGCGCCCACTGTTAAACAATCGGACAATCCTAATCTTTTAGCCGGACGCTATAAAATCAATCGGGTGCTTGGTTCTGGGGGATTCGGTCTCACCTATTTAGCGGAAGATAGTCATAGACCCGGTAAACCCAAATGTGTGGTCAAGCATTTAAAACCAGCCCGTCGTGATGAACGATTTCTTGCCATTGCCAGACGCCTATTCCATACCGAAGCAGAAATCTTAGAAAAGTTGGGTAGACATGCTCAGATTCCCCAGTTACTGGCATATTTTGAAGAAAGTCGGGAATTTTATCTGGTTGAAGAATACATTAAAGGAGATTCACTCAGCGACGAGCTACCTGTAGATAAACGGATGCCAGAGGAGCAAGTCATCACGTTAATCAAAGGGCTTTTAGAAATTCTGGTATTTATCCATGACCACAATGTTATTCACCGAGATATCAAACCCAGTAACATTATTCGTCGCCAAACTGACGGTAATTTGGTGTTAATTGATTTTGGCGCAGTTAAACAGATTCAACCCCAACAAAAACTGGATCAGGAACATGATACCCAGGAACATCATACGGTAGCAGTTGGTACTCGTGGTTATGCACCGTCAGAACAATATGCCGGACACCCGACTCTGAGTAGCGATATTTATGCGGTTGGGGTGATTGGGATTCAAGCGCTGACAGGCATTCCTCCGCACCAGTTAGTTCTGGATTCAGAGACCGGGGAAATTAGCTGGCGTCATTTGGCAAATGTGAGTAAGGAATTCGCTGAGATATTAGAAAAAATGGTGCGTTACTATTTTATGGATCGATATCAATCTGTGACAAAAGTGTTAGAGGATTTAAGTACCTTGCCACCTAAATCTTAGAGCGAATGCCACTGGCTGGTATGCTGGTGGGTTTCGACTTCGCTCAACCCACGATGGCGGCGTAGCACACCTTAATTGGTGGATTAGAATTGTAGGGGCGCACCGACGTGCGCCCAGTTTAACGATAAATCTATTCCACAATTTTAGCTGTGTCAGTCCAGTAGGGTGCGTTAGCGTAGCGTAACGCACCTTTGCCACTGAACTGGATTATCTTAAAATTAATCTTGACCCCAATATAAAAGTGAAACCCCAGTTGGGGCAGGTTTAGTAACATCTGGATACAACCAAAAAGATAGTCGTGAAATCCGTCCCTACAGAAGCGTCAGATACCGTGAAACGTCAGCCCTCAATCCCAACTGTTGTAGAGACGTTCCGCCGGAACGTCTGGAACTAAATGATGTGTCCTAACCGCTATGGCAGTTGCTATATTTAAAATTAATCTTGACCACAATATAAAGTGAAACCCCAGTCGGGACAGGTTTAGTGACATCCGGATGCAACCGAAAAGATAATAGTGAAACCCGCCCCTACAGAAGCGTCAGCTACCGTGAAACCTCAGCCCTCAATCCCATGTTCAACTTACTCGCTAAACTCTGGCGTTGGCTGAAACGCTGGTTGATGCGCCAACCGCCACCGCCTCCACCTCCACCAACTGAACCCAGTGATTTGGATTACGAGAATGTGGTTTTAGCGCTATTGGCAGAAGTAGCGCAGGGGAAAACTTGGGGACAGTTGCAGGCATTTTTGATGAGTCGGAATGTGAATCAGCAACGGCTGGCAGTGTGGTTACAGGATTTTGGTCAGCGCTGGTTGGCACAGCCAGAGGTGCATCAGGAGTTGGCGCGGCGGTTGAGGCGGTTGGCAGAGGTGGCACATGGGGAATTAGCACGGGTGGCGCGGGAGTTGGCAGAGGGGTTGTTGGTTGTGCCGGAACCGGATAATTCTGTGATAACTGAATCGGCAATATCTGGGGGGAATGAGCAAGGGGCGAGTTTAAGTGAGGTTGAGAAGTTGAATCAGCTATTGGCTGGTTTAAATCGTTCTGGATATAATCAAAAGTCGGTTTCTGCGAGCAATTTTTCCACAGTTTCAGATGCAGAGTTTTGGTTTAACCAGGGCGTCACCTTGTCTGAGTTAGGAAGATATGAAGAGGCATTGGCAAATTTTGACCAGCTAATCTCTCTCCAACCCAATGATTACCAAGCCTGGTTTAAACGGGGTGTTGCGCTTGGTGAGTTAGGACGACATGAAGAAGCACTAGCAAATTTTGACCAGGTCATCTCTATCCAACCTGATTACTACCCAGCCTGGGACAACCGGGGCGCTGCGCTTTTTAAGTTAGGACGACATGAAGAAGCACTGGCAAATTTTGACCGATTAATCTCTCTCCAACCTGATGACTACAAAACCTGGGACAACCGGGGCGTTGTGCTTGGTGAGTTAGGACGACATGAAGAAGCACTGGCAAATTTTGACCAGGTAATCTCTCTCCAACCTGACGACTACCAAGCCTGGCATAACCGGGGCGTTGCGCTTGGTGAGTTAGGACGATACGAAAAGGCACTGACAAGTTATGACCAGGCAATCTCTATCCAACCTGATTACTACCCAGCCTGGTTTAACCGGAGTATTATGCTTGGTAAGTTAGGACGATACGAAAAGGCACTGACAAGTTATGACCAGGTAATCTCTATCCAACCTGATTACTACCCAGCCTGGTACAACCGGGGCGCTGCGCTTGGTGAGTTAGGACGATATGAAGAAGCACTGGCAAATTTTGACCAAGTAATCTCTATCCAACCTGATTACTACCCAGCCTGGGACAACCGGGGCGTTGTGCTTGGTGAGTTAGGACGATACGAAGAGGCACTGGCAAATTTTGACCAGGCAATCTCTCTCCAACCTGATTACTACCCAGCCTGGGACAACCGGGGTGCTGTTCTTTTTAAGTTAGGACGATACGAAGAGGTACTGACAAATTTTGACCAGGCAGTCTCTCTCCAACCTGATTACTACCAAGCTTGGCGCGGAAAAGGCATTGCGCTTGGTGAGTTAGGAAGATATGAAGAAGCACTGGCAAATTTTGACCAGGCAATCTCTCTCCAACCTGATTACTACCAAGCCTGGGACAACCGGGGTCTTGTTCTTATTAAGTTAGGACGATACAGAGAAGCACTGACAAGTTATGACCAGGCAATCTCTCTCCAACCTGATTACTACCAAGCCTGGTTAAACCGGAGTGTTATGCTTAGTAACTTAGGAAGATATGAAGAAGCACTGACAAATGATGACCAGGTCATCTCTCTCCAACCTGATGACTACCAAGCCTGGCATAACCGGGGCGCTGCGCTTATGGAGTTAGGAAGATATGAAGAAGCACTGGCAAATTTTGACCAGGCAATCTCTCTCCGACCGGATGACTACCAAGGCTGGGAACATCGGGGCATTGCGCTTGGTGAGTTAGGACGACATGAAGAAGCACTGGCAAGTTATGACCAGGCAATTTCTCTCCAGCCTGATTACTACAAAGCGTGGAGTAATCGGGGGATTGCTGCAATGAAATCATTCGGTTGTGAGTTCTATTGGCAAAAATACTTTGCTGCT
Organism: Coleofasciculus sp. C1-SOL-03; assembly: GCF_040220555.1. Classification (NCBI taxonomy): domain Bacteria; kingdom Bacillati; phylum Cyanobacteriota; class Cyanophyceae; order Coleofasciculales; family Coleofasciculaceae; genus Coleofasciculus; species Coleofasciculus sp. C1-SOL-03. The sequence goes on along the minus strand of NZ_JAVJUO010000140.1, from coordinate 33,857 downwards.
TGCTTTCACTTAGAATATAACAAAGTCCATAATGTCTTAATTCCTACCCTGCAAAACACAAATCGAGAACGACATCTTGCTCTATTTCAAGCCTCTCTCCACTCCAGCATTGCCTTACTCAAAGAAACTTTTGCTGACTCACCCAAAGTTATTGCCCAACTTGAACAACCGCCTTCACCCAAACTCAGCCAGTTAGTCCAGCAACCACCCTCCCAGACATTAATTGACTTCATCCAAAAACCTCTCTCTGAGGAGGTTATCGCCAAGATTGCTCAAGATTCCCTCAACCATCCATCCCTAACTAATCCTAAACTGAATTTACGCGGTTACGAGGGAGCAATCGCCAGCTATCAAGCCCCACTCGATAAAACCATTCGTCGCGATACTCATCCCAAAGGCTGGGGAGTTTTACATCACCAAACTGGCAGGGTGCATTATTTCCAAGGGCGACAATCTGCTAAACCTTCTTCCTTCTGGCGCAAGGCAGAAACTAGCTACAAAACTGCCCTGCAAACCCTCAAACCGCCTGAATTTGAGGAGTTACATCTCGAAGTTCTGCAAGATTTGATCCGGGTATTACTAAGCTTAGAAGAAATTGAGGAAGCGCAAGAATTACAGCGTCGGGGTGCTGACCTATTACAGCGCCTTTTAGCTGACCCAAAACGAACTACGCCGCAAAAACAACAACTGGCACTCAAATCTGCCCTATTTAATCAATTAACCGTCGATTTAGCGATTCAGTCGGGAGATATTTCTGGTGCTTTAACCCTCGCTGAAACCGGAAAAAATACTTGTCTGCGTTGGTTCTTAGGATATGAGGAGGTTCCGGAACTGGATTACCGCCAGATTCAACGTCTTTTAACTCCAACGACGGCGGCGATTTATTGGCATTTGAGTCCGAGTGCGTTAACCACGTTTGTGATAGTACCTGATGCGTTGCAGGTTGTTTTAACGCAGAGGTTCGCAGAGGGAAACGCAGAGGTTCGCAGAGGGTTTATAGAGTTGAATGACCAGCGTTCTGAATCGTTACAGCACGTTCTGGTTTGGGAAAGATGGTTAACCGAATGGAATCAACGGTATCAGGCGTATCGGAGTTCAAAGGAGAAAGCCAATGGAACTGAGAAAAAATATCATCCCTGGCGTCATCAAATGGAGGAAAGTTTCCGGGAACTCCGGGCGATTCTGAATATCTCTGGTATTCTCGAACACCTGCAAAATCAGCCGATTGAAAATCTTATCCTGATTCCCCACCGCGACTTGCACCGCTTCCCCCTGCACTATTTTTTCCCGAATTATACCTGTACGTATCTCCCTAGTGCTTATTCTAAGTTGCGGTTGATTCTGGAGAATGAGAAAAATAGGGACGATGGCGGAAAATTCCCGATTAATGACACTCCGGATAATTGTCCCCCACTCCATTCTTTATTACTGGTAGAAAATCCCAAAAGTAGACCATTCATTCAGGGAAAAGCTACACCCTTATCCGATTTACCCTTCGCTGAAGTTGAAGCAGCATTAATTCGTCAGCTATTTTCCCAGGTTACACTCATCGCAAACCCAAACGCAACTCGTGAATCCCTCTGCCAAACCCTACAAACTCCCCATCATGTCTTCCACTTTACCGGACATGGAGCCTATAATCCCAGCAATCCGGCTCAATCTTGTCTATTCCTCCACGATACTGACCAACTAACATTAACTGATATTATCCATCTGGATTTAAAAGACTACTATCTGGCTTGTCTTTGTGCTTGTGAAACCGCGATGACTGGCGACGAAACCATTACCGATGAATATGTGGGATTAGTCAGCGCCTTTCTGAAAGCTGGGGTAACTTATGTGATCAGTCCCCTGTGGACAGTAGAATCAGCTGCTAGCGCATTATTAATTGTCAAATTTTACCAGTACCTTGAGGCGGGACAATCGCCACCAATGGCACTAAAATTGGCTCAACGCTGGCTAAAAACAGCAACTCGTAAGCAATTAGTTGAGTGGTTAAATCAAGTAATTCCCCAACTTGCCCAACATAAATCCCTTCAGCTTGTTTTGCAAGACCAGCGCAATTTACTGGATAGAATGGAAAATAATGCTCCCCCTTATTCTCATCCGTATTACTGGGCGGCGTTTACGATATCTGGTATTAAGAATTAGATTAGGTTTGTCGTTCATCGTCGTTCGTAGTAAGGGCTTTAGCCTTTTATAAGGTTGTTAGACACCTAAACCTACTGCAATAATATCGTTATCAGAGATCCCCCCTAACCCCCCTTAAAAAGGGGGGAACTAGAATAAAGTAGTATTATATGCTCCGACTCAATAGTCCATGATGAAAGACGCCGATGTCCTGACTCTCAAAGCATTTCTTGCTGCCCTCTGCCAACAACGATCGCCCCTCTCTGATACAATTAAAGAAAAACTGGCAGATATTGCCCAATCCCTGGAAACCCGGATTGGAGAATTGCACGATTTGGTAATTAGCATTCCTGCCTTAAAGATACCTTATGAATCTGCCCGTCTCTTGTTAACCGATACAGCAGCAAAAGAGAAGATAGGGTTAAAATTTCTCCCGGCTGATAACGCTGACGACGATAATAATCAAGAAACCCCCAATCTTACCAGAGATATCCAGGATTCTATTGCCCAGATGGAATGTACTCTAGCAATAATTGAAGCTAGATTAGATCGAACCCAACTTGAGCAAACTGCTCAAATTCTTTCTGAGCCTAACCCGGTAAATTCGGCTAAGAATAAGTATGGAATATGATTAATCAAAAATCAATTTTATTTCCTATAGGATTTTACAGCCTGACGCAGTACATTGAGTAGGGCGCACGTCAGTCAGCACAGGGCGCACGTCGGTGCGCCCCTACAGCCCCGACAATGATTTTATAATAGATAACGTTATATGAACTCGTCCCCCCAACTGATTTATCCCACTGTCGATTTATTCCTCTATGATTTAGTAGACGGATTGGGACAAAGTAATGAGCAAATTCAGGACAATCGCCGCCGTTTTTGGCAGCGTATTTATCCGGATAGTCTCAGTGACCAAAAACTCGCCGAACTCCAAGATTCTGAAATTCTATTCTCTAGCTATATCGAACTTCTGGGCGCGGAGAAAATCGAGCGATTTAAATACCCCCTCGATGGCTATTATTATCCAGTGAAACTCGGCGATACTTACGCCTTACAAATCGACTGTTCGGGAAAAGAAAATGAACCAGATTGGGAACAACTTACTCTAGAGGATAAACTGAGTCAAATAAAAGAAATCATCCTCGAACACACCCATAAAATTCCGGGTAAGATGGGTGAAAACTGGCTGGTTTGGGGTAAGCTAGCCACAGCCAATCAAGACCCAGAATTAACAGCCCAAGCTTGCTACAACGCTTTACAACTGTTTCCCCACGCCAAATGGCAACGGAATTATAAAGGACAGGGAACCTTTCAAGGCGCTACTTGCTTTGAACTCGAACAAATTGATATTATTCCTGATGGCTTAAACCGCAATCACTATATTTTGCTCTGTTTGTTTCCTGATGATAAAACCGATGCGGAACTGAAAACTATTATTGGCAGACTCTACCGCGATTTAATCCGTCTGTTTCACTACCGCAATAAAATACTGTGGACTTATGAACAAAGCCGCCAACTGAAAAGAACATTGAAAGATTTCTCGCGGGTTATCCAAAAACTGGTTGATTCCCTACCCGATCGCCTTCATGCTTCTCCCCTAAATCTGGATGAATTGCAACAAGACTTAGCCCATGCTTTGTCGATATCCCACTACTACGAAACCAGTTTAGGTTATCTGCAAGAACAAGCCTCGAACCTAGAAATAAACACTCAAAACTACATCAAGCGAGTCGAGGCGATCGCACAACTTGACCCCAACAGCGATCTCGGCTTCCTGAAAGCGTTTGGCGAGATGGCGACGGAGAAATTTCTCAGCCACATCCACAGGGATTACCAAACCCTGAAAGCCGGATTAAATCCCCTAGAAACCTGTATCAGAACTATTGGGGGAATTATCGAAATTGAGAAAACCAAGAATGAACGCACTCTCAACCAAACCGTCGCGATCGCGAGTGTGGGAATTAGCACCGCATCACTGGCTGCGTCTGCCCTGACTGAACAAGCAGAAGGGATTGTCAAGAGTATTTTACCAGTACCTGCCAATCAACCGACACCCGCCCTAAACCATTGGACAAATTTCAGTTTAACCTTTGGCTTGAGCCTATTGATTGGCATCGTCAGTGCTGTAATTACTGGGATAGTTTTAGATATCGGAAGGAAGAGATAATTTTGTTGGGTTTTAACCTGAAGTTCTCCTCGTACAGCAACAGAAGAGAGAACTGGCTAACTTTTTACGGTATCTGACGCCTCTGTAGGGGCGGGTTTAACTACATTGGTGTCAACTTCAGCCATAACCCTTACCCATTCTAATTTTCAGCTATGGGAGAAGGGCGGGTTTAATGTAGGGGCGGGTTTGACTACTATCTTTTTGGTTGCACCCAGATGTAACTAAACCCGCCCCGACAAAGTTTTTGCCATAAGTTATCTGTAAAACCCGCCCCTACATCCCTACACCTGTCAGCCGACTCCCCCCATCTCTAATACTAGGAAGCCCAGAGAACTAAGCCCGGTTCATAGAGACTCGAAAGGTGTTTGTGTTTGGGAAATACCCGCAGAGACAAACCCTGTAAACCACTGGCACTGTAACTGATATCAGCCGTATAAATACTGATATTGTGTTCGTCAGTTCCCTGGTAATCCATCACCACGGGTACACCATTAACAATTTGCCCATTGGCATTGACTGAACCTTGGTAGAGTTCTATCTGTACATCATCAGCCGTTAGTCCGGCTAAGTTGATCCGGCTTTTCACAGCAACTGTTTGATTGACCATCAAATCCTTGGCAGCGGCAATGTCAATGTCTTCAATTTTAATGTTGTACCACTGTTCAAATAAGTGTTGTTTCCACTGAGCAAGTTCCTTCACGGGTTGATAACCTTCGCTCGTCATTGCCTTGTAGCGTTCGCTGGCGGGGAAATAACCCCGCATCGCATAATCTCGCAGCATACGAGCCGTATTAAAGGTAGGACAGTTAAGCCGGATTGCATCTTTCATCTTGGCAATCCACCCACGCGGTAATCCTTCATTATCGCGATCATAAAACAAGGGGACAATTTCCTTTTCCATTAGCTCATAAAGAGCGTTGGCTTCTATCTCATCCTCGTACTCAGGATTATCATATTCTTCCCCATGACCGATGGGCCACCCGGTTCGCACGTAATCGGCTTCGTCCCACCATCCATCTAGGATACTGACATTCATCAGACCATTCATGGAACCCTTCATCCCAGAGGTTCCCGATGCTTCACGGGGGCGACGGGGGGTATTTAACCAGATATCACACCCCGATACCATCAATCGGGCGATGTGAATGTCATAGTTGGGAACAAAGACGACAGAGTTATCCAATCCCGCTTCCCGAATCGTATGAATGATATTACGGATTAAATCTTTCCCTGGCATGTCTTTGGGATGTGCCTTACCGGAAATGACAAACTGAACTTTTCGTTCTTTATCGCCTTGGATAATTTTTTTAATCCGATCCAGATCTCGTAGGAATAAGTTTGCCCGCTTATAAGTCGCAAACCGACGGGCAAAACCAATGGTCAAAATGCTCGGATCTAAAACCTCACGCGCCCGATCAATTTCGGCAGGGGTAGCGCCGCGATCACGCAAATGGTATTGTAAACGCTCCCGTACAGACATGACCATTTGAGACCGACAGGCTTGGTGATTGCGCCACAATTCCTCATCCGGAATCGAAGCCACCCGATCCCACAGCGGATCGTCTGCCTTGCGGCTAGACCAGTTTGGACCCAGGTAGCGATCATACAGTTCCTGGTTTGCCTTTGCCACGACGCTGCGAGCATGGACACCATTGGTAATCGAGGTAATCGGAACTTCATCGAGAGGTAGATCAGACCACAGTCCATGGAACATCTTCCGCGACACGTCCCCATGCAATCGACTGACACCATTAACAAAGCTAGAGGTTTTAATGGCTAACGCTGCCATGCTAAAGGGGGATTCCAAATTCCCGGTATCTTCGCGTCCCAACCCCAGAAATTCTTCCCGCGATAAACCGAAGATATTCGCATAATGACCCACATAGTACATCGCCTTATCAGGAGGAAATAGGTCAAATCCCGCTGAGACAGGCGTATGGGTGGTGAATAGTTGGGTTGACTGAGCCAATTGTTTGGCTTCGGCAAAGCTTAACCCTTCTTCCTCAATATACCGACGGATGCGTTCCAGAATTAAAAACGCGGAGTGACCTTCGTTGAGATGATAAACGTTAACCTTGTATCCCAAGGCTTTTAAGGCTCTAATCCCGCCAATCCCCAACATCATCTCTTGGTGAATCCGCATATCCAGATCACCACCATAGAGTCTATCGGTGATGTCATGGTCGTAGGGATTATTTGGTTCAATGTTGGTATCCAGCAGGTACAGGGGAACCGTTCCCACTTGCACACGCCAGACACGAGCATAAACAGTACGACCGGGATAGTCTACTGAAATCCGCACTTCTGAACCATCCTCATGGCGCTCTAAGTGCAGCGGCATATTGTAAAAATCATTAATCGGATAACGCTCTTGTTGCCAACCATCTGCATTCAGGTATTGGGCGCAGTATCCTTCTTGATAGAGTAAACCGACCGCCACTAAAGGCAAACCGAGATCAGAGGCAGATTTGAGATGATCGCCCGCTAGAACACCCAAGCCACCGGAATAAATGGGCAGGCAATCGACTAACCCATACTCGGCACAGAAGTAGGCATAGCATTCTTTTTCATCGCTGTTACCCCGATGTTTACGATACCATGTCCGTTCCTTGAGGTAGTCGTCTAACTGTCGAGACGCCCGTTCCATTTGTGCCAGAAACCCATCATCTTCCGCCATCGCTTCCAGACGGGCTTGACTGATCATCCCCAATGTCAAAACGGGGTTATGGCGAGTGGATTCCCAGAGTTTACGGTCTAGGCGTCGGAACAAGTCTTTTGTTTCCACGTTCCAGTCCCAATGCAAGTTGTATGCCAGCTTGCGTAAGGGTTCCAGAACTTCTGGCAACGCGGGAGAAACGTTAAAAGTGCGAATAGGCTGCATAAAGCGACAAAATTCTAAGTCTTACACGGATAACATTGTGTACATACTTTTACACAAAGGATGAGACTTTTAATACTGTTTTCGTAACAGACTTGGGTTTATCGATGTCAGCTTCAGGCTAAAATCCCATCAGTAAGAGGTTCAGGCTCATTTTTGGGATGATTGAACAAAGGCAGATGGCAAAAGGAATTTATCCTTGGTCTTAGGTCATGGAACTTACTCTTGACTAAAAAAGTCGGATGTGCATAAGGATGTAGGGATAATGATCCCAGGCTGATTGACAGAACGTTGCCTGAAACTATCGGTCAAATCTCCTGAGCCTGAGTAAACGTTGCCGATCAACAAGGGAACCACGATTGGGTATGATGAGAAAAGTTGTTGCAAAACGCAACATAATTGCCAATTCGATGATTCATACCTCTGGGAGATATTCAAGATGCTGACGCTCAAGATTGTGGTCTATATCGTTGTTAGTATTTTCGTTGCCTTATTCGTGTTTGGCTTCCTGTCAAACGATCCGGCTCGTAACCCCAAGCGACGGGATTTGGAGTAAATTAGACTTTGCTTCATCCCTGAGTTTTTCAAAGGGGCGAGGCGTATCTCGCCCCGCTGTGATTAGGCGCGGTAAGGCGGTACGCTTCGGATTTGTTCCTTCGACCGTTATTGTTGAAAAATGCCCCAACCCGTTCAGCCGCCTGAAACTCCTGCCATTATTCAATCGTTAACGACTGAGGACGCTGTTGCTCCCCTTTCGTCCTCACCTCTAAGTTCAGTACCGACTCGCCTCCCCCAGCAAACGCCAAAGGGATTGGCGACACCAACCCCACCCGAAACGTTAGCGCCAGAGTTTTCATCAGACATAACATCTTCACAGGCTGCTCTGCTAGGACGGTCGATTTCTGCCCGTTATTCGCCTACAGAGAACCAAGGAACCGAGGTGTCACAGAGCAGAGATGCCAAGACGAGTGTAGCGGGTCATGATTTGCCGTCAAACCGCACCGGAGACTCCCGCGATCGCACGCCGCCACCCCCAATATCCAGTCCGGTGGAATCCTTACCCTTGAGTGGAAACAATGCAGAAGTTCCCAGTCAAAGGCTTCACGGAAATGAGATAAAAGGACGTGAGGACTTTTTAGACGCACAGGATAAGATACCTGCTCACCGTTCAATGAATGCGGCTAATTCACCTCAGCAAAAGTTGGTCACCACCTGCGGACAAGCCGATGAGCAGAGGAGTAATGTAGAGACGTGCCATGGCACGTCTGGGAGCAAGCTAGCAGAAGAGATGGGAACGGCGGCAGATTTGCAGCCCTGTTGCACAAGTCAATCGGCAAATGCCCAGTCTGACCCGATCTCAACTACGCTAACAGACCAAAAAAAGGTAGAAGGGATTGATTCTGATGCTTTCAGCACAAACTTAACCTCTGAGACAACGAATGCGAACCCGGTAGGTTTCTCCGCCGTAACCTTGGAACTCTCAAACGTCGAGCGTATCATCACTCAAGAACGGGGAGGTGAGATCAGAGAGTTTGAATTTACACCTCCCCCATCCGATCCCCCAGCATTACCAAACCCAAGGATAGTCCCTGCACCGGATCTGCATCAGCGACAACCGCGATCGCAAACCTCCGAACCAACCCCTGAGCCGTCAACCTCAGAAACCCCTGACTCTGCGGCTCCCGGTCCGATCACAGGGGTGCTGGAACTGACCGCTGATCAACAGGAATATGATCAACAACGACAGGTGATTACCGCCCAAGGGGATGTCCTGTTGCGGTTTCGCGGTGCTTTGCTAGAAGCCGATCGCGTCCAGGTTAACCTACCGAATCGGATTTTGGTGGCTGAGGATAATGTCACCTTGACACGAGGGGAACAAGTGTTACGAGGCGAACGCTTTGAGTATTCCTTTGTCCAGGATAGCGGCGTGATTTTTGATGCCAGTGGAGAATTATACGTCCCCACATCAGGTACAGATTTGACCATCTTGCCCTCTCCAGCTGATCCGGATGCTCCCGAAGAACAACGACCGATTAGCGATCGCGTTCTCAGCAATCAACCCCTGCAAGATGTAACCAATCCCGGCTTTTATTCCTTTTTTATCGGCGGAAGCTTTGGTACAGCCACTACGGGAAATTTGTCGAATGTCGTTTCGGGTGCGCCCCAGGCGACAGGAACCATCAATCGATTTCGTTATGAAGCCGATCGCATTGACTTTGAAGGATCAGAAGCGATCGGTCAAAATGTGCGGATCACCAATGACCCCTTTTCTCCCCCTGAACTAGAATTACGAGCAGAAACGGCTCGATTTCGCCGGATTTCGCCCTTAGTAGATGAAATCGTTGCCACTCGCCCACGACTGGTATTCGATCAAGGGTTATCCGTACCCACATTTCGGAATCGGGTGGTCATTGATCGTCGGGAACGGGAACCGGGTTTACTTCAGTTTGGCTTCGATGATGATGATCGCGGCGGTTTATTTATTGAGCGATCGTTTAATATTGTCAGTACCCCAGGGGTACGATTTAAAGTCACCCCCCAATACTTTCTCCAGAGAGCCGTCCTTGGTGAACAAAACCCCAATACCCCAGACAAAGATGATAATGGTCTTTTAGACCCCTCCTCCTTCGGTCTCAAAGCTCAACTAGATGCCACCTTTACCCCCCGAACCACCCTACGGGCTTCAGCCACCTTCACCAGCCTTGATCCCGATGAATTGGACGAAGAACTCAGAGCCAGTGTGCGACTCCAACAGGTTATTGGTACAGGTTTACCGCATAACTTGAATCTGGAATATAGCTTTCGCGATCGCCTGTTTAATGGTTCCTTGGGCTTTCAAACCGTGCAGCAGAGTCTGGGAGCGGTAATTACATCCCCAGTAATTCGTTTAGGAGACACAGGGATCAATCTCACCTATCAAGCCGGTATTCAGGCAATTAACGCTAGGACAGATAGACAAGACTTGCTACCCCCTCCTCCACGAGAGAATAATCGCATCGATCTAACGCGCTATCAAGCCAGTGCTACGTTAAGCCGAAGTTTCACACTCTGGCGAGGTGAGGCTTTGCCCTTAACCCCCACCGAAGGATTACGATATACACCCAGACCTGTAGTTCCTTTTTTGGCAGTGCGGGGAGTAGTCACCGGGGTGGCTAGCGCCTATAGTAGTGGCGATACCCAGGAATCTCTCAGTGGTACAGTTGGGCTTGTGGGTCAGCTTGGGCATTTTTCCCGACCCTATCTCGACTACACTCGATTTAACCTCAGCTACACTCAAGTTGCACGGGGTAACTTATCCCCATTTCGGTTTGACCGAGTGGCGGATAGAATTGTGCTTTCTGCTGGCATCACCCAACAAATCTACGGTCCGTTTCTGGCTGGTTTTCAGACTTCTTACAATTTGGATACGGGTGAGGAAATCAGTACAGATTTATTTTTGGAGTACAGCCGTCGCACCTACAGTCTTCTCCTGCGCTACAACCCAGTTCAGGAGTTAGGTTCGATTAGCTTCCGGATTAATGATTTTAATTGGACAGGAAACCCAGGACTGTTTGATGGTTCTGCCATTCGTCCAGTTGTGCAGGGAGTAACTCGCTAACGGTCATTTGTCCTTTGTCATTTTACAAAGAGCTAAAGTCGGGATAAAAAATCAAGTGGGAAAATTGACAGTCGTTGGTCTTTGGGTTTGTCTACGGTGTAGGTCATGGTTCATCATTGGTGATTCAAAAGGCACCTCTGTAGGGGCGGGTTTAGGGACTTTCGTTTTGTTATTGATGATAACGTTTATTCAAAACCCGCCCTGACCAATGTGTAGGGGCAGGTTTGAATAACGCAACAGCTAATATATCCCCCAGCTCACCATAGTGCCATGGCACGTCTGGAACATTGCTTCCCCAGCTTCCCCAGCTTCCCCAGCTCCCCCAGCCCTGGGACAGGAAAGTATAATCTGAGTAGCAACCCCATTGCCCCAGAAGAAGGTTAAGCTAGGGAAAAAAGGCAATCTCCATAGCTGGCTTGGTGCAGAGCGCAGGCTCTTGGTAAAATAAACGGCTGATTCATTCCTCTAAGAAAAAATAGATATGGTATGATAATAAATTTTATTAGCAAAAATAAATTAATCACTATGGAAATTTGCCATATACCAAAAGAAAAAAAGATAATTTTCACCTATCCTCAGCTAGCTTTGAGGTCAAAAGACAAACAAATTTTAACCCCCTTAACTTATTGTTTCTAACTCAAGCAGAAACCGGAGTACACAAAATGAGTCAGGCAGATAAACTCAAATTATTGATAGTGGACGATGAGCCTGACAATTTAGATTTATTATATAGAACGTTCCGACGAGAGTTCCGGGTTTATAAAGCGGATGGGGCGATGGGCGCTCTGAACATTTTGGATGAACAGGGAGAAATGGCGATCATTATCTCTGATCAACGGATGCCTGTGATGAATGGTACCGAATTATTGGGGAAAACAGTTGATCGTTTTCCGGATACAATTCGGATTCTGTTAACGGGCTATACCGATGTTGAAGATTTAGTCGAAGCCATTAACTCTGGTAAAGTCTTTAAGTATATTACCAAACCCTGGAATCCGGAAAGTCTGAAAGTCATCGTTCAACAAGCAGCCGATACGTACCGAGTTCTCAAACAACGAACTAATGAACTGAGCCGCGCTTTACGCCGCGAAGAACTCTTTAATGTGGTGACAACAGCCATTCGCGAGTCGCTAGACTATGGCAGTATGTTGCAAACCGTTGTCACCACGATTGGTCAAACCTTCGAGGCGACGAGTTGTATCTTGCAACCTGTCGATGGTAATCACCTGATTTCAGACTCATTTTCTTACCAAGCTGAGTCAACAAACGATTCAGAATCGTTACCTGATGTTGAACCGATTGTGCAAAATGTGCTGGAAAACTGGAAAACCCAGCTTATTCAACAGCTCAGTGATGGTAATCATTCGGTGCATCTAGTTGTTCCTCTGATCTGGCAACAACAGCTATTGGGCGTGTTATCCCTTTATAAACAACAGTGTGATCAGCCTTGGATGTCAGAGGATATTAAACTCATTGAAGCTGTCGCTGAACAGGCAGCGTTAGCCATTTCTCAGGCAAAACTTTACCAACGCACCCAGTTACAAGCGGAACAGATGCGGGCTGAATTGGAGGTAGCTCGCCAAATTCAAAATAATTTGTTGCGCCAAAGTTTACCCGAAGTGGACGGGGTTAAAGTTCAAGCCCACTGTTATCCCGCACGAGAAGTTGGCGGTGATTTTTTTGAAGTCTACGTGCATCCTCAAGGCGATGTTTGGCTGGCGGTTGGTGATGTGTCGGGAAAGGGAGTGCCTGCGGCTTTATTTATGGCAAGTGCGATTTCTATCTTGCGCCGAGAATTGGCGCAAGAAATCTCTCCAGAACCGGAGGTAGTGATGCGAAACCTGAACAGCATTATGTCAGATGATCTGTTTAGTACCAACTGTTTTATCACGATGGTATTAGCACGATATACACCAACCTCACGACAGCTTGTCTATGCAAATGCGGGTCACATTTATCCGTTGGTTTGGGCGCATCGTTTAGTTGCCCAACAGCAATCTGCACCGGAATCATCTGTAACCGTAGAACCGGATTACTTGAAAACTCGGGGAATTCCGCTGGGTATTCTTCCGGAGTGGCAGGCGGACGCTGGAACGTTGACGTTACATTCGGGTGATGTCTTGCTGCTAATCAGCGATGGGATTACAGAAGCAACGGTTAAGGAGGTTAAACATTACACCCATTCTCAAAACTCTAAAACTAGTAAATCCTTGACGAATTCAATGCTGGGAACATCGGGTCTTTGGCAGCTTCTGCTTCAGGAGCCAGCTCCCTTTAATCTACCCCATTTATTAGTTCGCATCCGCGAGGAGACGAATAATGTTCAGGAAGATGATCAAACAATTCTCTCAATGGAGGTTCTATAGTTGATGAAAACGGAGCTGCATGTACCAAGTGACTTGAAGTTTTTGACGATTGTTGAAAGCTGGTTACTGGGAAGTTTGGAAGTAGCGTTAGGAGATTCAGTGGATTGGCAACATCAATCGAGTCGGTTAAGACTGGCGTTAGTTGAAGCCTATTCCAATGTGGTGCGTCATGCTCATCGAGATCAACCCAATTTACCGATTTTGATTCGCTTGGAACTCAAAGAGCGGGACATTGCTTTGGAAATTTGGGATCACGGCAAAGGGTATGACATCACTAACTATAATCAACCTTCTCCAGAGGCGAAACAGGAAAGCGGATATGGTTGGCTGATTATGCAAAAGCTGATGGATAGAGTCGAGTATCGCTTGCAGATCAATGGTCGTAACTGTCTGAAGATGGAGACGAGCTTGCCTAAGACTGACGAATGATTAGATAATTGTATCCCATTTCCGGAACGTCTGTAGTATAATGTCTGCGAGTACGGCAATTGTTACGAAATATTACAAAAACAGCCATAGTCCTAATTAAATCTATAAGCTTTGTTAAATTTACTTGATATAGATGTCTGAATCTATAGGATTTTAAATAAGTCAAGCCGAAAGAGCGACTTGACTGTCTGTCTGTTAAGGATGCCCTTGTTTCGAGGACTGGTGAGCCTCTGAAACCAAGAGTTAGCTGTTAAGTTTAGTGCAACCCATCATTTCGTATGACACAGCCGTTTATCTTGTCTCCCCGCTACCGATTAGATGACGATTCTCCATGGTTGGAAGGAATTGATCCATCACGCCACTATTGGATTGCCGTCAATGGAGATCCGGATATCCAGGTAGCGATTCCAGGATTAACGGTGTCATCACTCAAGGAATGGAAGCAAATAGTATGGCGGTTCCGCCGTCTTCAATCAGGCGATCGCATGGAACTGCGGCGAATTGCCAACACCTCAACCATTCAGTGTATCAGCGCCAACTGCTACGCGATCGCAACCACGATTAACGGCGCGGCTGTCTGGCATTTATTTGACCAAGAAGCATTAGAGAGTTTGTTAATGACAGCTCATCCCGATTGGCTTTGTGCGCCTAGAGATATTGAGTTGGGGCGTCAGTTGCTCGCTCGTTCCTGGGAGCAAGTGGCGGCTTAGTTGTCATTTGTCATTTGTCATTTGTCATTTGTCATTTGTCATTCGTCATTTGTCATTCGTCATCGTCTTAAGCTGAGGAGTTCTTGAGGCGACGCTAACAGCTTAATTCTGACGAAACTAATCCTTTGTTCGGGATTGAGAAGAAATATCCAACCTACATTGACACTAAATAGTGGTGTCTGTACTCTACCCTTGACTTGAATTTGAGTCTCCCTGTTTTCTTGAGGTTCCACAATTCCGGTTTTGGGTAAGAGCTGCATGTCAATGGCTTCAGCCTTTAGGTAGGTTGCGATCGCCTCTTGTCCTTGGATGGGTTCCTCAAACGGTGGCTGCATTACACCGTTATCTATAAACAATGCGGCAGTTGCGTCATAATCCCCAGCATTCATCGTTTCAAAGTAACGCCAAATCACGGACTGGGTAATGCCCTCTATAGTCATTTCAGGGTTGTTAGTAACGGTATTGCCTTCATTCATACATCATAATAAAGTATGCGATGACAATAGAATTCCCTGTTCCCTGTTCCCTGTTCCCTATTCCCTGACCAATGACCAATGACCAAAGCCATCAAATTAAGCAAAAAGCGCGATCGCTAGGATTTCATCACTGTGGTATTGCAGCTATAGAAGGGAATGCTGACGAGGAAGCCGCTCAACATCTGAAAACGTGGTTGGCTCAGGGCTATCATGCTGACATGGATTGGATGCAGAATCCGCGCCGTCTAGATATCCATACCTGTATGCCAGGGGTTAAATCCGTTATTTCCGTTGCCCTCAACTACTACACCCCTCACCAACGTCCTCAGGGAGACGAGTACGCCAAGATATCCCGTTACGCTTGGGGACGAGATTATCATAAGGTGATGCACAAAAAACTCAAAGCCTTGACCCATTGGCTACAAGCCCAAGCAGAAGGAATCCAAGCTCGTTACTACGTAGACACCGGTCCAGTGCAGGATAAAGTGTGGGCAGAACGTGCTGGAATTGGTTGGATCGCAAAAAATGGTAATCTAATTACGCGAGAGTATGGCAGTTGGGTATTTTTAGGGGAAATTTTAACCAACTTATCTCTGACACCCGATACTCCCCATACTCAGCATTGCGGAACCTGTACCCGTTGCCTGGAGGCTTGTCCGACTGGAGCAATTGTTAAACCTTTTGTCGTAGATGCTAATCGTTGTATTGCTTATCATACAATTGAAAACCGAGCCGAGGAACTACCCTCATCCATCACCCCCCATTTAGAGGGTTGGGTGGCGGGGTGCGATATCTGCCAGGATGTTTGTCCGTGGAACCAACGCTTTGCTCAACCAACAGATGTAGCCGACTTTGAACCCTATCCTGGGAATGTCGCTCCCACCTTAGCGGAACTGGCGACACTTTCAGATCACCAATGGCATCAACGATTTCCGGCATCAGCGTTGCGACGCATCAAACCCCAGATGTGGCGACGCAATGCCAAAGCCAATCAACAGAAGTAAACCCACAATATCGCCATTGGACTTAAACTTGTACATAATTTTGATAAAAAGATGAGAATTTTTTCTCAGATCGGTAATTTGATTGCTAATCTAAGCGATAGGAAATGCTTTAGAGCATCTTAATATAGAGAATTCTATAGCCATCAGAGCGAGCCATTATGTCTCAGGATATCAATACTCACGACAAGGCAAACAAGCCATCAACCACCTCCACGGCGATCCAGTCTTGGTCAGCCGAAGCCGATGCAGATAAGTTAATGGATGATTTATTTGCAGATCTTGACCGCATCTTGGAAGGGAGTAGCAAATTACCAACTGAACCGACTAAGCCAGACTATGTATCTTTAAAGTCGATTGTAATTCCCCCCGTCACCGCACCACCTGCTGTGATACCTGCTCAAGATTTGGTGGAACAGCCATCTGAGACGAACCAAAAATCGTCTGAAACCCAGTCTTCAGAAACGAAAGGAATAAAGAGTAGTGATTCCCATGCCAAAAAATCAGGTTGGTCTGTGGATAAATTTTTATGGGTAATGGCTCTAATTTCAGTGGGTCTAACCGCACTGTTGCTCCTAATTACTCAGAAACAACGGTTTGCACCCTGGTTGCCCAACTTTATTGCCTCACCGTCTGCTGACACCCAACTCCCCTCAGAAGCCGATTACGAGTTTGGAGAGTATGCGTTGGAGGCGCTAAAAGCCATTGACCGTAAAGCTGAAGCCAGACAACAAGCTGCGATCGCAGGTGGTGGAACAGGTAATCCGAATCTACCTCCAGGTGCGACCAACTCTTCGGGTGCTATCAATCGTCCCGTCGGTGCTAATCCACCGGGTACAATTTTGGAACGAATCTACTATCCGGTTTATCCACCCCAGAGTTCTTGGATACCCCCTGTACCTCCTGCTAACTCCTCAGTCGCCCCACCACCAGCCCCAGCGCCTTCACCGGCTGCTAATTCGCCAGCACCCACACCGCCTCCTCCTCAAGTCACGGCTCAAACACCGCCAGCCTCACCCCCAACCGTTGCTCCGACTTCACCTACAGCATCAGCATCGCCAACGCCACCAGCACCGCCACCCCCGCCTCCTGTCAACCATACTCTGGTGGGAGTGCTAGAGTCAGACGAACTTTCTGCTGCCTTATTTGAAATTGATGGGATCACTCAGCGGATTAACATTGGCGAAGCCATTGGCACAAGTGGCTGGATGTTAGTTGAAGTGAACAACGGAGAAGCGATTATTCGACGGAATGGAGAAGTTCGTTCTGTTTACACAGGGCAGACATTCTAAATTAGACACTCGGCAAAAAAGTGCCAACGTTCAAGTGCCAAACCCTAAGCGAGTACCCACATGGCAGCTTATACAGTTGCCTAGAAAATGATGCCACAAAAACGCGATCGCGGCGGTTCCAGTACAGTGATTCGCCCCTAATACCTGAACTTTATAGTGCGCCAATGTTTCCACCGTTGCTTGCACGCGATCGCGACTCGCCCGGTTCAGGTGCATTCCCCCAATTACGGCGTAAAATTTATCGATACCTGTGATTTGGGCAATATAATCGAGGGTATTAATCACACCGGAATGAGCACAGCCTAAAATCACCACCATTCCTGCGGGTGTATCCAGAAACAAGGCTTGATCATCGACAATCAAATCCACTTGATTGTGCTGGGAATCTTGCCAAAAATCCCCCCCTGTATCTTCTAGGGGATGACACCGGGGAATTGAACCTGTCAGGTACATACCAGGGATAACTTCTGTCGGTTTATCAGTCCAAACTAACTGATCAATCCTCTGTTTGAACCGATCTACATCTTGAATCGGAGATCCAATATTCCCTCTGGGACTAAACTTGGGTTGTAGCGCCGCCGGATGCAGAAAGAGTTTAGCAATCTTACAGTCTTCTAAGAGGGTGATTAAACCACCCGTATGATCATAATGACCATGACTAAGCGCAACCGCATCTAAATGTTGTAGCGAAATTCCCAACTGTTGAGCATTGTGGCACAGTGTTAACCCCTGTCCTGTATCAAATAAAATGCGCTGGGAATCGGTTTCGATCAGATAAGACAGCCCATGTTCTCCTAAAAGTCCCCGCCCATAAGCTGTATTCTCAACTAAAACGGTAAGCTGACAGGCGTTTTTTTGAATCTGCATAGGTTATTCTATAAATTAGGATTGTTTCTGCGATCGCGGAAGTTTCACGACAAACTCAGTGCCTTTTCCGGGTTGGGAACAATAGTCGAGAGTACCGCCATGTTTCTCCACAATTTTATAACTAATTGATAATCCTAATCCCGTTCCCTTGCCAACAGGTTTAGTGGTAAAAAACGGCTCAAACACTCGTGATTTGAGTTCTGCTGGTATACCCAAACCATTATCCCGAACCCGAATCGCCACCATTTCATCGTCTAATTGTTGAGTCAAAATCTCAATCCTTGGCTGCTTCACAAAAGCGGATTCTAAAGCATCAATCGCATTAATTAGCAGATTCATAAACACTTGATTGATTTCTCCAGCATAGCACTCGACTAAGGGCAAGTCACCATAGTCTTTAACTACCTGAATAGCCGGACGGTTGGGATTGGCTTGCCAGCGATTTTCGAGAATTAATAGAGTATTGTCAATTCCTTCATGCAAATCAACCGTTTTCATCTCCGCTTCATCGAGTCGCGAAAAGTTCCGCAATGATTGCACAATTTTGCGAATCCGATCGGCTCCGATTTTGATCGAGTCCAGTAATTTAGGAAAGTCTCGCTGAATAAACTCCCAATCTAGTTGCTGTAATTTGGCTTGAATAATAGGATTGGAATTGGGATAGGATTGCTGATAAAGCTGTACCAGTTCCAAAACATCATCGATATAATCTTTAGCCGGATTAATATTGCCGTAAATAAAGCTAACTGGGTTATTAATTTCATGAGCCACTCCCGCCACCAGTTGTCCCAAACTAGACATTTTTTCTTGTTGGATGAGTTGAGCTTGCGTCTGTCGCAATTGTTGCAAAGCCGCTGTCAGTTCTATAGCTTTCTGGGCTTCCGATTCAGCAATTGAGCGAGTTTGGGCGTAGAGTTCCGCTTGCGTAAGCGCGATCGCGAGTTGATCGGCTACCCGTTCTAACAAGTCTACTTCGCTATCACTCCAATGGCGCGTTTTCCCACTATGACTGCAACAGATAGCGCCAATTTTCCCCGATTGAGTGTGAACGGGGACAAAAACCACCGCACGATAGTTTAATGTCTCCAGAAAAAATTGGCGTTCGACGGGATTTTGCAACGTCAGGGTATCTTCAATACGAGTCACTTCTTTGCGGGTGATTTTGGCAATTAAGGGGGTAATGTCGGCGACGGGAACCCGACTTCCGTTTAAGGAAGGTAACTCAGGGTGTTTGACTTCAGCGATAACTTCTGCTACGGGAGGAATAGCGTCTGGTACATATAATCGGAAGACGCAGCGTTCCAATTCTAACAAGTGATAAAGTTTATCAACGGCAGTTTCCACCACCGTATTAAAATCAAGAGAAGCACGAATTTGACTAGCAATACTATTAAGCAGTGATTCTCGCTGTGCTAGTTGTCGATATCGGGTTTCCGAGTCTTGCAACGCTTGTTCAAATTGCTTACGTTGTGTGATATTTGTACAGGTTCCCACCAGTCGATAAATGTGCCCATTATCATCTTTGAGAGGGGTGAGTCCCGTCAGCCACCAAATCGGTTCTCCGTCTAGAGTAACGAGTTTTTCGTAATGAATGGTTTTTCCCGCCTTAACGCATTCATCATAAAGTTCTATACAGGGTTCGGTGAATTCAGGTGGTAATATTTCGCTCAGTAAACGTCCCCGTAAGTTATCTGAGGTTAACCCCAAAATTTTTTTTGCTACGGGATTAAAATCGGCGTAACGGTAATTTCCTTGAGCATCGATATCGATCACGAAAATGGGATGATCGACTTTTTCATAGATACTGCGTAAGCCGAAGCAACTCTGTTGAGTGGAGAGAATAGACATGGCTGCAAGTTCCAGAACGATTTGAGCGAGCCAACTCTAAGCAATTGCGTAAGATGAGATAAGCTGTTCGGCATTTAAACCTTAATGTCAAGAATGGCTCTCATCCTTTTAGTGCGTTAAGCGAAGCCATGCCGCAGGCTTTGCATCTTGCTCGCTACTAATACCCAATTTAAATGCATGACAGCTTAGATTCCCCTGATGAACCGAAGCGGCTAGAGTAATTAATTAGATTGGCTCTTGGTCTATTCTACCACTGTTTAAAATTCATCTCCCGTGGCTACAGCAGTTGCATACTCGATGTAATACAGCAAAATAAGAGTAGAATAGGATTTTATCATGACTACTGTAATACACCGGATTAAAAAATGCTGTACAAATCAGTCGCTCTAACTTTTCACGGGAAGTCTAGAAACTGAGTCTGGGCGGGTTTAGTCACATCTGGGTGCAACCGACAAGATAGTCGTGAAACCCGCCCCTACACACTCAACACTCCGGTGATTAGAATCATCGTTGCGGCTACACCATAAGCCCCATCAGCAAAGGCAACTTTTTTAGCTTCAGCCAGCGTCATGTCGGATTTTAGATTAAAACTTTCAACCGTGAGTGCGGCAAAAGCTAACATGAAACCTAAGTAGAATGCCACTGACTTTAGAGTTTGTAGTAAGCGCTTCAGCGCTTCTGGCACGCTTCGTGCCGACTACGAACCCAGATTAAGTCAGTGCAATTGATCCTAAGTCTCACTGACAGTTTCACGTCCGTGACGGTGTTGATGACGGTGTTGATGCTGATGTTCATGATCATGACATTCGCTATCTTCTCTGACTAAAGAACCATTAAGATAAGCTTCAACCGCTTTATCTAGATCCGTTTCTTTAGTAATAATCGGTTCAATTTCCTTCTGTTCCAGACGGCTCATCAATTTCTTTCCCATTCCCCCAGCAATCAAAACCTGCACATCATCTAACGGGTGGGAGTTGTTGGGTTTGCTATTGTGAAACGACTGTTCGGGTGACAATTCCAACAGCGTTTTAGCGGTTATTTCATTATCTTTGATGTCGTAAATCCAAAACCTCTGGCAATGTCCAGCATGTTCGGTTATGCTTGTTTTATTTTGACTAGCGACAGCAATTTTCATGGTTTTTCCTATTTTTAATGAATGGTTACTTGAACTGGCGTAAAAGCTACGCGGGTGGATGATCGTGAGGTGGGCGAGTGTTGATACCGAGTAAGCGATAAATGCCGCAAAAGCCAATCGCCGCACTGAAGGCAAGCAAAGCGGCGGCAATATCTAATCCAACGACTAAGCCCGTATCTTGATAAACACTCAACCCTGCATAAAGCAAAATTTCTGCTAAAAGTAAGCGAACAATCTGATCGAAGCGTCCGACATTGTTGAACATGATACCTAATGTAAACGAACAGTAGATTTTTCGGCGTTCTAACACTCTGAACTGATTGCCTAATGGTTACGGTAATTCTGGGTTATTGGCTAAGAGTGTTTCCCGCCTTGCCTGGGAAACTTTCAGCTATTTGTTGAATATATCACGAGATAGTTGATTAAGCAAGTTAAAGCAGCCAGCTAGTAGAGACGTTGGCGACAATACCTCTACCTTGGTGCCAGGGAAGCCTTTCCACGCCTAAAGTGGGGGCAGGTATGTGGGGTAACAGAGGTGAGAGCGATCGCGTTATCATCCACATTTCGCACTTCAGATGAAGCATTAGATAGCGCTTGCACCTCCCAATTCACCCTAACCCTAATGTCTTTCGCACCTCCTCACTATTCACAACCTTACCTGCTTTTTGCTGTTGTCGCGATCGCTCAATAATGTCTAAAAACTGAGTGTTGCTACTTAAGGAAACCGTTTCAATATCTGCTGTAGCTACCAAAACAGCTACGGGTTTACCCTCAAATCCGGCGATCGCTGGTTCTCTTCCTAAACTACGAACATAATCGGCTAAAGATGCTACACAATCGGATTGTTGTCGCTGCAAAGACTTTTTGATTAATGTTAGTGAATCTAGATTTGCTTCTAGAGGTAAACTGTCTAAGTCCGCAATTGGTGTCAGCACAGCTACAGTAGTTTCCTGAATTGTAACAAGCAAAGGCTCTTTCCCTAAAGCTTGAATATATTTTCTCATTCCTGTGCTTACTTACAAGCCATAATTGACATTGCGAAAGAGTGCCAAGCCGATGTTGGAGTAACGGAAGAGGACATCAAACAGATTTTATCCAGTCTGAACCTTCAGATTGCTCCCTTTAACGAGGAATTGCTTTATAATCGTGTTAATGAATCTATCTTCAGTCTATTTATACACCTGATGAACAAATTGATGGTAAAAATTGGGTTCGTCGCAAAGGATGTGATCCTAACTTGCTTGCATAGAACTGTAGGGGCGCACAGACGTGCGCCCTTTCCCGATGTGCGCCTCAGAATCCCAATTTAGCCAAAACCGGTTTAGGTGAAACAACGTGCTTGTTAATCCCCAGTTTTCCCGGTTTAATCCCTAACGCCAAGCCAATAATTTCCGTGATATAAAGAATGGGCAGCTTATAGGAAACATTGTACGCCTTCTCGATATCCGGCTGTCTCAGTTCTAAATTATTAGCACACAACGGACAAGCCAACACCATACAATCTGCCCCCAAGGATTTTGCCTCATCTAACAGGCGCTTCGTCAGTTCAAACGCTACCTTTTCCTGGGGGACAAGAATCGGTCCACCACAACATTTGGTCTTTGACCGAAAATCAACCACTTCCGCCCCACAAATCTTAGCTAAGTTATCCATCGACATGGGGAAAACTGGAGAATCCCATCCCGTTAGTTCCTGGGGTCGAGTCAAAAGACACCCATAATAACAGGCAACCTTTAAACCTCGCAACGGCTTTTTAATCTGGCTGGAGATATCCACATCATTCGCCAAGACATCGACAACATTTTTAACCTTAATATTAGAGTCAGAAACCGACATCCCCATCTGCGACAGAATCGGCGTAATCTTATTCCGTTCCGTCTCGTTCTCTAATGCCTTAGCTGCCTTAGCTGACTTGTTGTAACATCCCGAACAAGATGCCAAAAGATCGCGATTTTTTTGTTGCGCCAGCACCACATTTCTGGCGGCTAACGCCATCCCCACCTCATGAGACACCCCAGCCGCTACGGAACCTCCACAACAAGACCAATCTTCAAGTTCCTCCAACTCAATTCCCAGTTCTTGCATCACCACCCGGGTGGAGATATCAAACTCCTTGGCTGAGGAATGGAGGCTGCATCCTGGATAGTAAGAATATGTCATTTTTTACTCGCCTTGTCTAATGCTTGATTAAATGTTTTCGGGTCTTTCACTTTAGCCGGGAAGGGCGACAGTTTACCCCGAAGTGCTAATTTGACGCCCAACTCGGCTTGTTCCAACATGGCTTCAATCCCGCCATATTGATGCATGAGTTCCGGTTCAAAGACAATCCCGCGTTTCTTGACTAACTCCACAAAGATTTGATTAAATCGGGTCGAGTCGTTCTGAATTCCTTCGCGGATGGCAAGGGCTTTAATTGTTTCAATGACATCCGCTGGTCGTACTCCACGGGGACATCGGGAGGTACAGGTGTAACAGGAGGTACATAACCAGAGGGTGTTACTTTTGAGAATCGTTTCCCATTCACCCCGTTGCAGCAACAGAATCAGCTTGCGGGGGGAAATATCCATGCGGTCAATATTGGTACATCCACCACTACAAGTCCCACACTGCATACAACTCGCGATCGCGGCATTCTCACCCCCCTCAGCGATCACTTTATCCATCACCTTCTGACTGATTTGATCACCATCAACCTGGCGATCCGTTTTAATACCAAAGAAGCATTTCTTTTTGGCGACCATTGATTTAATCCTCACTGATGTACAACTTGTTTTTTACTGGCAAAATGCCCATTGGTCGCTGATTCAAATTGGCAGAGAGAACCAACCTTAGTGGCGAGAAAACCCGCAATTTCCGCCGCCGCCGATCGCCCATCTGTAATTGATTCAGCAATCGCTTTCGGACCCGTTGCTGTTCCCGCCAGAAAAACGCCTGCTCGCGCCGAATAATTGTTCGAGTATTGAGTATGGGCGGTTTCATAGAACCGATCACAACCGACTTTTAAATCAGCAATTTCTGACAGTTCAGTATTGCCACACATCCCCACCATTAATACCAACAAGTCCACAGTTAACCGCATCGGTCTTGCCGTTAATGTATCTTCTACCCGCAACAATAAGCTGCCATCATTTTTCTCATTCGCCTCAGACAACCGACCTCGGATGAACTGAACCCCATATTTTTCCTGAGACGTTCGGTATAGTTCCTCATAACCGCGACCAAACACCCGAATGTCCATATACAGACTGTAAATTTCACAATCAGGTATCTGTTCTTTAATTTCAATTGCCACCTTCACCGCATTGGTACAGCAAACTCGCGAACAGTAATTATTATTTACTTTCTCATCGCGAGACCCGACACAATGAACCATGGCTATTTTCCGTGGCGTTTTCCCCGATGCCGTTTTCACCTTTTGCTGTTTTAGCATGGCATCCAGTTCAACCGAGGTGATGGAATTATCGTAGATATCGTATCCATACTCCTCTTTAAACGAAGCATCAAAATGGTTAAATCCCGTCGAAACCAGAATCGAAGCTGCCTCAATTTTTTCCCCGGTTGAAGTGGTTACGGTAAAGTTCGGGGCTGAACCTTCAATCTGATTCACCGTACAATTTTTTAACACCCGGGTTCCATGCAATCCGCCTTTGAGTTCAGCGATAATTTCTGAAGCATCGGTAAAATCAGGAAACACTTTATACCATTTCTTTAAATGTCCCCCCAATTCGGCTTCTTTCTCAATTAGCGTGACCTCTTGTCCTAACTCGCTAAGTTTCCCCGCCGCTGCCATTCCGGCTGGACCACCACCAATTACGACTACGTTTTTACCCATTGTTTTAATCCTTTTTCTATTTACAATTTTTGCATTTTTTCAAGCAAAACCATACGGAAAGAGTCGTTTAAGTAGGTTAATGGAAATAAATCGAACTTGGTTAACTTCTGTCAACCTTCCTCAAGCCTTGACAAATGACAAATGACGATTTTAATTGTCCCCACCGACTTAAAACGAATGCCACTGACTGGTATGCTGGTGGGCAATGCCCACCCTACGGTACATCAAAGGTTGGGATGATTTCCTAATGCTTATTTCAGTGTTATTAGACTTAAAACGGTCGTCTGCGTTCTTCAGCCGTCTTAGATTTGTCATACGGAATCCCGATTTTATCCAGCAACGGTTCGATAGGAACCGCCTTGGCATTAAGTCCACAATCCTTAAAGGGGTCATAGCCTAACAGCAGTCCAGTGAGTTGGGCGTAGTCAAGAATAGACACGTTGAATTCTTCTTCCAGGACTTCCTTAATCGTGCCTTGTTCGGCATCCAGAAACACCGTACAACCCGGACAGTTGGTTAAGATTAAATTACAGTCCGGGTGTGCTTCTTTCAAGCTGGCTAATTTCTTATAAACACTCCCGGCGGTATAATCCCGGTTTTCAGGAAACGCACATTGGCGGAAGCCCATTCCACAACAATGGCGGCGTTCGGGATAATCAACAATTTCTGCACCAAAGGCTTCTAAAAGTCCCACTAAGACTTGGGGAAATTCCGCCCCACCCATGGCTTCACCGGGAAAAATCTTCCCATAGTGGCAACCGACGTGATCCGTGGCTTTGATTCCTTTGAGGCTATATTTGGCTTTTTCTGCTAGTTTATGACGATTGGCAAAAAAGACATCTGAGGCATGAACAACTGAAGGTCTACCACCAGATACGTGAGGAATCCAAAACTCTCGACCGGTTGTTTCTTTTAATGTCTTTTCGGTGTATTCCAGCAACTCGGGTTCTTCTTCCCAGAGTTTAATCACTTCCGTATAGTTGGCAAAGGAGGTGACACAGAAAGAGAAAAGATTATCGACACCTTGTTCATAATGGGCGATGGAAAAGTTTCGTGCTGCAATCACCATCTGTGTTTCTAGGTTGGTGACATCGCCGTGATATCCAATTGCCCCACAGGAGGTATGACCCGGGGCTTCCCGCAATTCGATGCCTAGGTCATTTTTTAAGATTTTATAGGCGACACCTTCAGTATAAGGGGCGGCACTTTGCAGAAAACAACTGCGGAAGCATCCCCATAAGTTTCCACCTGGTTCATCGACGCTGGGGACTTGTTTTTGGTGTCTGTCCCAGGCTTGGTTTTTTCCGGCTAGTTTCATGGTTGATTCTCCTGATTTATTTGATTTCGTAGTTGCGGCTATCCCCAGTTTCTAACCAGGTTTGCCAGTATTTTTCCACTTCCGCTTTGCTGCCGAGTTTCTTTTCCATGCCTTTTTCCACGGCATCCATTAAAGAGACAGCACCAGTTTTTTGGTAAATTGTCCGCACTTCTTCCATGTCTGTTTCCGGAATCATGCGGTGGGAACCGGGGCTATTTTCCAAGTCCATTGGCACACCCCACCATTCACGCATCTCTTGCATATGGTCGTAATAGTATTCCCAGTTCTCACCGAGTTCAGGGAAATGGGATGGGGAGATGTTTTTTGCCAGTAAGGTATAGCCACGTTTGAGCATGTTTTCCCCAAACACCCGCTTGGCAATTAATTGCTGTCGTCCTTTTTCCGACTCGGCAAAGTAACCGTAACGAATCGCAAGTCGGCGTAAGGCAAGAATGACTGAGGCGGGACTGTTGCCTCGGGGACACCGGGTTTTGCAGGAGAAACACTGTCCGCAATACCAAATCTTGTCGGATTTGAGCAAGTCTTCAATCAGTTCGTCATCTTCGGATTGGACGATGTTCATTACCTCTCTGGGAGAGTAATCGTTAAACTCGGCTGCCGGACACACGGCAGTACATACACCGCAATTCAGGCAGGCATTCATGCCATGCTGATACAAAATGTCTTGTTTTAGTTCATTAAATAGTTTGCCCATTGGTAAACCCCTTTGACTGGCGTGACTGAGTGACGCCTCTCGTCGATGAATTTATTATATGAGCAAGTAGTGATATGGTGTCAAGGCTTGGCAAGAAATTTTTTAGGGCGACAAAAATTTCCCTTTTTTCCCAGACGCGCTATGGCACGTCTCTACATCTGTGACTCTGGCGACGAGGACAGGAATTGTTATGGTATGTAATAATATGACTAATCAGTAAATAACACCGAACCGCGTAATTTTAGCCCTTATGCCTAATCGCACTGCTACCAAATCCAAGACCAAGAAAGCTAATTCAACAGATTGCGGCATCTCCCAACTGTCTCCTGTGGCGTTGACCTTGATGGCAGATTTTTTCAAAGTCCTCTCGGAAGTCAGTCGGCTACAGATTGTCTGCTGCTTGAAAGCAGGTGCAAAGAACGTCACAGAGATTATTGAAGAAACCGGACTCGGACAAGCTAACGTATCGAAGCACCTCAAAATACTCAACCAGGCGGGAATCGTGTCCCGTGAACAGCAAGGGGTTTGTGTTTACTATAAGATAGCTAATCCGTTTTTGTTTGAATTGTGCGATCTAGTCTGTGATACGCTCTCGATGCAAATGGAGCAGCAAAGCCAACAAATACAGCAGCTAGCCGCGCTACGCCAAAGTCGCAGATAATTGACCGCCGCGATCAGGGGTGCAGGGGTATCACTATTTGTAGGGACACGATATGATGTCGTGCCTCTATTCTAGTCTTTAGCATCTGCCTCTAGAAAGATGCTATTGTAGCCAAATACAGCGATAACTTGTTTGGTGTTACTTGGAATGTAATGTAGCAGTGGCACGAAACCCGAATCAGAAAAGCCGCGATCGCATTAGCTTCCCGAGGCGGGCATGGACAGCTACAAGCCTGTTGGGATGCTGGATTGGCGTTGTTTTAACTCAGCCGGCGATCGCGCAAATTACTCCTGATGCTACTTTGGGTAATGAAACGTCGGTATTGACACCGGGCGATAACTCGATAGACATTCTGATTCAAGGCGGCGCTCAACGGGATTCTCACCTATTCCACAGTTTTGAACAGTTCAATGTGGGAGATGGACAACGAGTTGATTTCGCTAATCCTGGCGGGATTGAAACCATTTTCACTCGCGTCACTGGTGAAAACAGTCCGACGAATATTCTGGGAACCTTAGGCGTCGATGGAGCCGCGAACCTGATTCTGCTGAATCCCAATGGTATCGTTTTTGGCGAAAATGCTCGATTAGATGTGTCCGGTGCATTTCGAGCCACGACAGCAGATAGCGTTATTTTTGAGAATGGGCTGGAGTTCAGCGCCACAAATCCTCAACCCCCATCCCCTTTACTTACCGTTAACGTTCCCCTAGGCTTGCAATTTGGAGCCAATCCCGGCACGATTGTCAATCAATCCGTCGCCATGATTGGGGATGAAGTCGTGGGACTAGCAGTGCAACCTGGTCAAACTTTATCCTTAATTGGTGGAGATGTGGAGTTAAACGGGGGTCATCTGACCGCACCATCGGGAAAAATCGAACTGGGTTCTGTTTTTAATGGAGAGTGGAACCTCAATTCTCCCCAATCCTCGTTCCTGAATGTTACAAGTTCGACATTAGGCACGATTCAACTGATAGAACAAGCCACCGTCAATGCAAGTGGTGCAGGCGGGGGCGAAATTCTGGTGCAAGGGCGACAAGTTTCCGTCCGGGATGGGTCACAAATTCAGTCAATTACTCTAGGATCTCAACCTGGAGCTAATTTAACCATAAACGCTTCTGAGTTAGTCGAAGTGGTTGGCGCTTCCCCCACTGGTTTTCCCATCAGTAGCATCACAACCAATACAATTGGTACTGGATCAGGAGGAGATTTAACCCTAAACACCGCCCAATTGCGGGTTCAGGGTCAAGGATTAGTTTCTGCATCAACCTTTGGAGGTGGGACAGGGGGAGATCTGACGATTCGGGCTTCAGAATCTGTAGAACTGAGTGGCTCTGGATTTGAGGATTTGCAGCAAAACATTATCTTAAGGGCGTTAGCTACACCAGAGCAATTAGCTGCCTTAGGTGTACCCCCCTTCCAAGTTTCCGATATCGAATTTTTCGGCGGCGGACTTTTGGCGGCTACTCAAGGAAACAGTTCCGCCGCCGGTCGTTTAACCATTGACACGAATCGGTTAGTGATGCGGAATGGCGCGATCGCCTCTACACCAACAGGGGGTGCGGGGAGAGGGGGAGATGCTGTGATTAACGCTTCTGAGTCCGTGGAAATATCTGGTTCGGCGTTTGTCACTGGGGCGTTTCAAGGAACCACAGGTGATGCGGGAAATCTTAGGTTGAATACGCAACACCTAACCCTAAAAAATGGCGGACTCCTGCAAACGATTACCTTTGGTCAAGGTGATGGTGGAAGTTTGCAAGTCAATGCCTCTGAGTCTGTGGAAATGGATAGCACGCCCATTGGCGCACTAGCGCCTACAGGGATTTTTGCTAACAGTGTCTTTGGTACAGGGACAGGCGGTGACATCACCGTAAATACACGCCAGATGATTATGCGCGACGGGGCGCAAGTGGGAAATCAGACGGGTGCATTAACCGGATTGGGGTTAATTCCGGCGGGGGGTTCAGCCGGAGATGTTGTCATAAATGCGACTGATTTTATTGAAATTGATGGTTTATCCCCTGATTCTCAATTTATTAGTGGTCCGGGAACCACCAGTTTTAGTGGGGCACCTGCAGGAGAGACAAAAGTGTCCACCCGAAATATGATCATCCGGGGTGGGGCAAATATCTCAACCACCACTCTAAGTGCGGGAGATGGAGGCACATTGACGGTTAATGTCTCCGATACCTTGGAACTCATCGGTACAGGAATTACTACAGGGGGAGGAGTTGCCGTAGAAATTCCCAGTAGTTTAGTGTCTTCCTCCGGACGGGCTGACTTTCCCGCATTGCAAGCCACGGGGGATGCGGGTGTTTTAGAGGTAAATGCAGGTCAACTTATTATCCGGGATGGGGCAGAAGTTGCCGTGAATAGTCTTGGTTCTGGGGATGCGGGAACATTAGAAATTGTCGCGGATTTGATTCAGTTGGACAATCAGGGAACAATTAATGCGGCGACGGATTCGGGTCAAGGCGGTAACTTATCCCTGAAAACTCAAAACTTGCTGATGATTCAAGAGAGTCAGATTACCACAGATGCTGGGAATACAGATGGGGGTAATATTACCATCATGACCGATACCTTAGTCGCTCTAGAAAATAGCGATATTACCGCGAATGCTCAACAAGGTCGAGGCGGGCGGGTTATTATTACGGCTCAAGGTATTTTTGGCACAGAGTTTCGGGAGAAATTGACACCAGAAAGTGATATTACAGCTACCTCTGAATTGGGTCCTGAGTTTAGTGGTACTGTTAGAATCGATATTCAGGGTATTGACCCCTCTCAAGGATTAGTTGAATTCCCTGAAAATTTTACGGATACTAGCACACTTATTGCCATTGGCTGTGCTGCTGATCAAGGAAATTACTTTGCCCTAACGGGGCGCGGTGGCTTACCTGCCAACCCCACGCAACCCCTTGCCAGTGAGACGGTGTGGTCAGATGTACGCAATTTAGCGGTGGCGTCTTCTCCAGCATCTACGGCTAAGACAGAGAACAATTTTCAATTTTACCGACCGAATCCTCAACCTCAAATTATTGAAGCTCAAGGCTGGATTGTCAATGAAAAAGGTCAAGTTGAATTGGTAGCTAATTTACCGGAAGCTTCTCCCCAACGTCCTCGCTATACACCACCAACTTGTTCACCTTAATTCTTGGGAGGATCTCAGATCAAGCAAAAAACCTCTGCGCCCTCTGCGTGAACCTCTGCGCCCCTCTGCGTTAAAAAAACCTAATTTCCTAACTGCCAATTAAGTCAGGGCGGGTTTTGTACAAAGGTTATGATCAATAGCGAAACGTAATTTTCTAAACCCGCCCCTACTTGTCTCAAAACCAGGTTCCTTTGAGCAAAGGATCAACGCTCAACACTCCCTCTGGATACCGTTAACTATCAAAATCAGGTCAAACTATGAAGTGGGCTAGTCAAATTTTTCGGCTAAAGATTCGGTCTAGTTTGAGACGGTATGCTTCCTCTGTGATACTGTTTGGGCTAACCCTGTTTCTCGTCACCACTGTATTACCCGGAATCTCATATCCAGTTGAATCTTTACACGTTAGTGGAGACAAGGTAGAGGGTAGAGGGCAGAGGGCAGAAGGGCATATTGCCCAAACCGATAAAATCTTACACCTTGGGGATAACACCAGGCGCTTAAAACGCCAACCCGCAAACGCCAAAATTGCCAATTCCCCAACCCCCCTAGAGCAAGGAATTGCTGCCTTTGAAGCGGGACGTTTTGCTGATGCCGCACAACTGTGGCAACAAGCCGCCCAAGAGTATGAACAAAAGCGCGATCGCCTAAACTTTGCCCTAAGTTTAAGTTATCTCTCGTTAGCCTATCAAAATTTGGGACAAGTCCAGGACGCAGAACAAGCGATTAGCCAAAGTCTTGATCTGTTGCAACACCAAGACAATTGGGAATCAGGGGGTTTGGCGATTCTGGGTCAAGCCTTGAATACGCAGGGACGCCTGCAACTCACCAAAGGACAAGCTGAAGCCGCCCTGGACACCTGGAAACAAGCCACCGACGCTTACCGCCGTGCGGGTGATGAAACCGGAAAACTGGGAAGCCAAATTAACCAAGCCCAAGCCTTGCAAACCTTGGGACTCTATCGACGGGCGCAAACCCGTTTAGAACAGGCAAATCAACAACTCCAAGCCCAACCTGACTCCCGCGTCAAAGTTCAAGGATTGCAGAGTTTAGGAATTGCCCTGCAAGAGTTGGGTGATCCCAAAATGTCCCAAACCCTGTTAACCCAAAGTTTAGCGATCGCCCAAACCCTTAACCCGACTCCCGATACCAGTGCGATTCTGTTGAGTTTAGGGAATGTGGCGAGAGACTTACAAGAGGATGACAAAGCATTAGATTATTACCACAAAGCGGCTAAAACGGCAACCAATCCGCTGATGCAAATCAAGGCTCAATTGAACCAACTGAGTCTGTTGATCAATACGGAACAAGAGGATGCCGCGATCGCACTATTACCGCAAATCCAAGTTAGTCTCGCCACCCTATCCCCCAGTCGGGCGGCGGTTTATGCTCAGGTAAATTTGGCAGATAGTCTGATGCGGATGGGAAGCGATGTAGAGACGTGCCATGGCACGTCTGGATGTCAATTGGTAGGGGCGGGTTTGACCGATAATGTTACCCCAGAAACCGGAAGCGCTAAAGCGCTGACTACGAACGCAAGCGCTAAAGCGCTGACTACGGACGGTGCGATCGCACAATTGTTAGCCAAAGCGATTCAACAGGCCCAACAGATTCAAGACGCGAAAGCTGAATCCTACGCCATTGGACAATTAGGCAAACTTTACGAACAAAAGCAGCAGTTAGCCGAGGCGCAAAAGCTGACGCAACAGGCGCTGAGTTTGGTTCAAGGCATTAATGCTGGCGATATTACCTATTTATGGGAATGGCAACTGGGTCGAATTCTGGAAAAACAAGGCAATATAAAAGATGCCGTCGCTGCTTATACCGTCGCCGTGGAAACCTTGCGATCGCTCCGCAGTGATTTGATTGCCCTGCCAAATTTACAATTTTACTTTCGAGAACGAGTTGAACCCGTCTATCGTCAACTGGTGGGATTACTTCTCAAATCTGATCCCTCTCAAAAAAACCTGCAAAAAGCCCGCGAGGTGATTGAATCCCTCCAACTTGCTGAGTTAGATAACTTTTTTCGCCATACCTGTATCCAGGCGCAATCCCAACAAATTGATCAAGTTGATCCCACGGCGGCGGTGATTTATCCGATTATTCTGCCAGACCGATTAGCTGTGGTTCTATCATTGCCGGGACAACCCCTGCGCCATTATCAAACCCAATTACCGGAAGCAGAAGTCAACAACGCCTTTGTCCAACTCCGCAAATTCCTCAACCCTGTCCTGTCAAACAAACAACGATTACGCTATTCCCAAGACATTTATGACTGGCTGATTCGACCCATAGAAGTCGAGTTAGCCGACAATGAGATTAAAACCCTCGTCTTTATCCTGGATGGGGCGTTGCGAAATCTGCCCATGGCAGCCCTTTATGATGGAGAACAGTATCTAATTGAAAAATATAGTGTCGCGGTGAGTCCCGGATTGCAACTGTTAGAACCCCGTGCGCTAGACCGGGAACGGCTTCAGGCATTAATTGGTGGACTCAGTGAGGAACGTCAGGGATTTTCTGCTTTACCTGGAGTCGAGTTGGAACTGAGTAAAATCTCGGCTCAAGTACCGTCTGAGATGCTTTTCAATCAGGAGTTTACGACAACCACACTTGAACAGGAAATTAGTGATGTTCCTTTCCCCGTGGTTCACCTGGCTACTCATGGTCAGTTTAGTTCCGAGGTGGAAGATACGTTTATCCTGACGTGGGAAGGGCAAGTTAATGTCAATGATTTGGATCAACTACTGCAAGTTCGAGAACGAGAGGATAGCCAACCGATTGAATTACTGGTTCTCAGTGCTTGCCAAACGGCAACAGGGGATCAACGAGCCGCCTTGGGATTAGCGGGTGTTGCTGTCCGTTCCGGCGCTCGCAGCACTCTGGCAACTCTGTGGTCAGTTCGCGACGAATCAACGGCTCAACTTATGGCTGAGTTTTACCAATCCCTGACTCAAGCTGAAAACAGCAAAGCGGAATCTCTGCGTCAAGCACAACTCTCAATCTTGAAAAATCCTGAGTATGAGCATCCTTATTACTGGGCGCCGTTTGTTTTGGTGGGTAATTGGCTATAGAGCGTCAGTTCTACAGCGCGATGGCGTGTAAGTGAGGTATCTGAGGGGGTGACAAGGGACTTGAAGGTACTACTGGGTGTAGGGTGTCGGGTGTCGGGTGTCGGGTGTCGGGTGTCGGGTGTCGGGTGTCGGGTGTCGGGTGTCGGGTGTCGGGTGTCGGGTGTCGGGTGTCGGGTGTCGGGTGTCGGGTGTCGGGTGTCGGGTGTCGGGTGTCG